>NZ_JAMZBE010000049.1:0-23801 GCF_024158645.1 Halomonas sp. 707B3 | reverse complement strand
GGGGGTGCAATATCTGCACCCCGTTGTGAGGCTTTACTCGCGAAAGGTGGCCAAGCCGGTTTTCCCCTTGTTTGCGCTCTTGCTTCGCGCACGCTAGCAGAGAGTAGGGGTATGATTACTGGTACCCTGATTCGTCGGAAAATTTTCCGACCCTGGCACGGATTTTTTTCCGACCTGGGTCGGATTTTTTTCCGAGGTCGGATTATTTTCCGACCCTTGGCTAGAGCCCGCGTCATTAGGGGTCGGACATTTTTCCGACCCTTCCAGACGGCTCCAAGAAAATGCTTTTGTACTGAGCCGAAAAGTCGGCTGAGTCGATGCCAGCCGGTCGAGGGGTGTCGAAAAGACGGCATGCCTATAGAATCGCGGCTCACAACACCAAGGCAGACGCAGCGGGGAGCAATGGCACAGCGAGCAACAGGGGTAGCATGGGAGCCTTTTCAGCACCATGAGGGCGAGGCATATTGCTTAGAGCATCTTCATCCGCAGTGCGTGGAATATGTCGTTCCCCCCGCCAAGAACGCACCAGAACGCCGCTTCCAGGTAGCCGTAAGTTATGGGCTTCACTGCTTTACGCGCAAGCAGAAGGAAGGCGAGGTAGTCCATGAGGCTGGGTGGTACGCCGATAGCCGAGAAAAACGGGTCTTTTGTTTGGAGCGCTGGCAGCTGTCTAAAATGCTGCCCGAGGTAGTGAGAACACTAGGGGGTAGGAAGTGCCTTCATACCGGGCGTGAGGAGTTCGTTACGCTCAAGGTGGTGGAGGGAGAGCGCACCTTTGATTACGCGATCTTCTTCATTTTGAGCAAAAGCAGCGCGCAAGGTATCGATATGAACTTGTTCATTGTCAGTGCTCACGAGCGATTCAATGCCTTGAGATACACCAAGCCTATCCGGTTCGGCATCATCCTGATGAATCGATACCAAGGGAAGAAAATTAAGCCGCCACGGTGAGCCTGCTAGCACCGGCACCTCACTGTCGTAATGTGAAACCCCAGACGCGAAAAAGCCCCACCAATGGCAGGGCCTTCTCTTAATCCGGAGCCTCTTGAGTATTCCACTCTAGGGTGCGAACCGCTTTCGCGGCGGGCGGGCGCTTTCACCGGTCAGCGCTACCTTTAAACCCATTATGGAAGCCCGCGGTGTTACTTTTCAAGTAATATCGTAGATCAATCCTCTCCCCATGCTGAATCCCGTAGCACTTTTGCGCTCTGCGAGGATTCGCTTTTTTCACAACCCTTCCCCCAATGACGGCAGTCGCTAACGGCGCCTAATCCGATATCACAAGCCCCGGAGTGAGTTACGGGCCTTCAGTCTGAACTGCTGATCAACAGTAGGGGCCTTCAATTGCTGAGTGATGCCCCGTAGTGGCGGTCTTTCCCTGTCTGACAGGGCGTAGGGCGCCCGTTTCTGGTGCTGAACTCCCGTAGCGTTTGCCTATCGTTTTGCTGAACAACTGTAGGGAAACACAACCGATGCCCTCCTCTTGCGGCTGTCCATGAATTATTTTTTTTCTTCTTTTAGGGCAAAACATCGCGCCGTGCCCCTTCTTAATTATATGAGGGTAACGGGTAAGCCGGCCCTCTGAAATCGATTACGATACGGAGGCCATCATGGCAGCTCGCACGAAGACAACGACTCCCCACCACAACGCGGTGATTCGCGCGGTGAAGCTCAGCAATTCCAAGCTGGGGGGGAGCGCCGCACACACGTGGCGCACAATGCCGGTACCGCACGCTGACAAGGATCGGACGCATCTCAACGAGGACTGGCGGCCAGTGTCGAGCCCTGGAGCATTGCGCGCAGCGATCCGTGAGCGCCTGAAGCTAGCGGACAATGTAACGACTAGCTCCGTGGTGGCCATCGAGTACGTAGTGTCAGGCCCTCATGAGGCATTCGCCGAGCAGGGTGGACCCGTGAAGTGGCGTGAGTATTTCCGTGATGCGCTTGCCTACTTGGAGGCTCGCCATGGTGCCGAGAACATCGTTGCTGCGAACGTCCAACTTGATGAAAGCACGCCCCACTTGGCAGTTTACGCCGTTCCCCTCGTGGACTATCCGGCGACCACGCGCACGCGCAATGTGATTCTTGGTAAGCAAGATGGCGAGTGGATCCGGGGCCCGAAAACGTTCGATATGCCAGCCCGCACGGCATTAAGCGCGACGCATTTCATGGGCCAACGTGAGCAATTGCGTGAGTTACAGACAGCGTTCGCCGAGGAGGTGGCCAGCCCGCACGGATTACGCCGGGGGCTGCGCCATTCAGCGGCTACCCATGTCACCACCAAGGCGTATCACCAAGCTCTGGCCCGTGGCCTGGCCGAGAACCTGAGCCTATCGCCCGATGAACTGGCCCGACAAGGGCTACTGTGGGGTAGGGAAAGCCCTGAGGAGCATGCCGCGCGCGTGACTTCCTTTGTGGTTGAGCACTACGCACCGACGGTGGCTAGGGCAGCAACAGCAAATATTGAGCGCCGCCGCGCGGACGAGATGGCAGAGACAGCCCGCCGAACGGAGGCAGCCCTGGATGAGGAGCGCAAAGCACGCCAGCAGGCCCAGGAGCGACTTCGGGGCCTAATCGGTGGTTTATCCCGTGAAGAAGTCGCAAAAATAGAGGGCTTCGCAGGCAAGTGCCGCAGGCTACGCCGCGAGGCTGAAGAGGCCCGCAAACGCGAGGAAGCCCAGCGCGAGAAAGAGGCCCAGGCGGAACTTGAGCGCATGGAAAACAATCGGGCCGCCCAGCTACGCCGCTTGCCCCCCGAGGCCTTGGCTCGGATGGGAGATGGTGAGCGCGTGAAAGCGTGGCGCCTTGCCGTCACCCGTGATGATTTGGAGCAGACACTAGAGACCTGGCTAAATAGCGACTTCTTTGAGGCGAACGGCTACCTGTCCTCGCGAGGCCGCGCTTTTGTCGAGAAGGAGAACCCCAAGCCTGCGGAGCGTCACACCACCCAAGAGCAGGCTCCGACAACGCCTAGGGCAGGTATGCCGGTACGGTCACCGTTTGAGCGATGAAGAGGAGCGCTTCATCGGGTAGCGGGTACACGAGGTGTGCTTTACGCCTATTGAAGGCGTATCAGCCTGAGGAAGACCAACACACAGGAGGTAAGGCGCTATGAAAACGCGACTCACGAATAAAGACGGCGAAGTAAGAGGTCTCACAGGCCAGGATGTTAAACAGATGCGGCCTATGTCGGAGGCGTTGCCCTCTAACCTACAGCGCACCATCGGCCAGCGAGGTAAGCAGCCCGCAACAAAGAAGGTGAAGGTTGGTAGCGACGCATTGATCAAGCCCTGAAGCCGTACATCCGGGAGCATCGCCACGGCTGAATAACAACGCCTATATCCACGCTTTTCGCTGGAATTAAGAGCACCCGACACCATGAAGGAAAGGCCCCCCAGCCGCCCATTCGAGGCGGCTTTTTGCAGCGTTAAAGCGTTATATAACGCCGTAATATAAACGCTATATCATTGATTAATAGAATATTGACATTAGTCCCAAATTGGGACATAATGCCTTTATATAGGAGGCCGCATGAGAATAATATCGACAAAAAACCTAAAGGATTTCTGGGGACAGCATCCTGATGCCAAAGGCCCGCTGGAGGCCTGGGTCGACGAAGCAAAGCACGCTAAGTGGAAGAACTCGCATGACATCAAGGAGAGATACCCAAAAGCCAGTATATTGGGTAACAAGCGCGTCGTATTCGACATCAAAGGCAACGACTACCGGCTTATCGTGAGTATTGCCTACCGGTTTGGCGCGATCTACATAAAGTTCATCGGCACCCACGCTGATTACGACAAAGTGGACGCCGAGACGGTTGAAATGGAGTGATCCTATGAATATTCGCCCGATTCACACTGAGGCCGACTACAAAGCTGTGTTGCGCGAGGTATCCGCATACTTCGATAACGAGCCTGAACCCGGCACCGAGGACGGCGACCGCTTCGATATCCTGCTGACCCTGGTCGAGGCCTACGAAGCAAAGCAATTCCCTGTGGATCTGCCTGATCCTATTGAGGCAATCAAGTTCCGCATGGATCAGGAGGGTCTTACCGCTAAGGACTTGGAGCCAGCCATCGGCAAACGTAATCGTGTGTACGAGATACTTAACGGTAAGCGAAACCTGACTCTGATCATGGTCTGGAAGCTACACGAGATGTTTGGCATCCCGGCAGAGAGCTTGATTAAGCCTCCGCGTGATACTCACATCGCCTAATAGACTCGCTAGAAATCACTACACAGCCGCCCATCTGAGGCGGCTTTTTTGTGGCGTTATAGCGTCATTTCGTTATTGCGTTACACTGAAATGGTCAACTTATCGGGTGATGCTTTTCTTGCCAGAGGGTCTGGCTTCACTTGTAACGTTTTAACGCAATAACGCTTTAACGCAAGGGGGAAACGTATTCATGGGCTACATCATCGGCGTTGTTAGCCAAAAGGGTGGGGTAGGTAAGTCCACTATTTCTAGGGCAGTGGCCACCACCTACGCGGCGGCTGGCTGGAACGTGAAAGTGGCTGACCTCGATATCAACCAGGCTTCTAGCTTCTCGTGGCTTCAGCGGCGCTTGGCCCGCGAGATAGTGCCTGTGGTGGCAGTAGAAACTTTCGGTACCGTTGGCCAGGCGCTCAAGATCGCCGACGCCTACGACATGATGATTCTTGACGGCGCGCCGCATGCGACACGGGCAACCGTGGAGATAGGCAAGCGGGCAGACTTGGTAGTGCTGCCAACTGGGTTATCCCTCGACGACTTGGAGCCGACCGTTCTGCTAGCCAATGCCCTGACCAACGAGCACGGCGTCCCGGTGGAGCGGATCGCCATTGCTTTGGTGAAGACCGGTGACAGCTTTCGCGAGCTGGACGAGGCCCGCGCCTACCTGGGGGCAACGCCCTACCATGTGCTTGATTCACAGATTCCCGAGAAGACTGCCTTTAGGCGTGCGCAAGACGGCGGAATGTCAGTAGTGGAGTCCCCTTACAAGGGGCCGCGAGAGCAGGCTGACAAGTTAATCCAAGCGATCATTGACCGCCTTGAAGCCGTAACGCAATAACGTTTTAACGCTATAACGCAAGGAGCCATCATGGCCGCACCCAGCAAAAAGCCAAACCCTAAGGGGCTTCCGCCTCAGCCTGCTCAATCAGCGTATGTCGTAGGTAATAACACCAGCAAGCCAGAGAGCGGCGCCAAGGTGCCGTGTAATTTCCGCGTCGATCCCGAGTTCAAGAAGCGGCTGAAAGTGTTCTCTGCCGCACACGATATGGACATGGTGGAGGTTTTTGAGCAGGCGGTGAGCGAGTTCATCGACCGCAAAGGTGGAGCGTGATTCGGCACCTCAAGAAGATGCTTGCTATTCGCGTATTCATGTCTTACAGTAAGTAAGCAATACATAGAAGAGAGAAACAATGGAGTCGAAATCCACTATCACCGTCAGAGTACCGACGTCAGTGCGTGATCGTTTAGATGCGCTGGCCAAAGAAGAGAGAAAGAAGACGGGTGAACCAGTGCCCGTTTCGGACTTGGTTCGAGACGCGCTGGATGAATACCTGAAGCGTCGAGAAGCGTAAAACGAAAAAGCCCCGCGACGGGTGCAACCGTCCGGGGCCATGACACCGCGTCAACCTTGGGAGATAACGCAATGTCTTTACATGATAATCCCCGCAGCGCACGAGTGGGAACCCTGAGCCGCAATGAGCTGGCAATTTTGCTCAATGTTCTCGCTCCGTACCGCTCTGAGAAGATCACCGCTCCTATCATGGAGCTTGCTACGCGACTGGCTCGTGTTGAGACCGCTCACATAAGTAAGGAGGTCACCCTATGACTCACCTGAGCGCTAGTCTTCGCCGCCAAATGGAAGGCCGTTTGGATGAAGCTTATGACCAATTGCGTAGAGATCGACGCTGCTTCACCGTTCACGTGTTGGCAGAGCGGGGTGAAGTGGTTCAAAAAGTCGCCGCACTTGATTGGTTGGATGCCCTTAGGAAGGTCGCAAGGGACGATGCCGCCGTTGCGATCCAATCGCCTCACCCTCAATATCCAGAGGCAGTGGCAGCGGTACGGCTGACAGCTAATGGTCGTCAGTCTTTTGTTCTTGGAAAGGATGCTGATGAGGCGCTGAGTATGATGCGCACCCAAGTTTTATCCATCAAGGCGGCCATCTGATGAAGAGTGTGATTACCTTCGACAGCAGCTTAGTTTTGGATCCTGAACAGCGTAAGAGCATTGAGGAAGCTCCAGGGTTCAAGTTGGCCTCCCTCTTACGCGTGCTGGCCGACGAGTGTGATCGTCACGGCGACCTGCCTATGCCACGGGCACTATGTCTCGATAGAGGACTCGTTGTTGGCGAGGTAGCCACAGAGCGGGCGTGGGGCGATCAGGACGAATTGGTATACCTCACCACCCGCGATGTCATCGCCAAAACAGGCCTGGCAAGCACCACGCTTCAGCGCCGACGTGAAAGCGACCCTACATTTCCCAAGCCGGTAGTGCTGAGCAAGTCAGGCAATCAAAACCGTTGTATTCGATGGGTTCAGTCTGAAATTGAGGACTGGATGAGAAAGCAGCTTGCTAGTCGCCCTGAATAATCGCAGAGCACGGCTAAAGAGAGCCCCCCGGTATCTGCGGGAACAGATCCGAGGCGTGACACGACGGTAATCGACCGCAAAGAGGAACACCGCCATGCAACAACAGTATATCGCTCAACCAGTCCGTTCACGCAAAGCAATCCGAGCCCAGCTACGCGCTGCTGACAACTACCGCCGCAATAGGCATAACCCCGAATGGCTGCGTGCATATGATCAGCTACGTGCCGAAATGGAGGCCGCCCAATGAACCGCCATGCCGTTTTAACTGATGACGCCATAGACGACGCAGCCCTACGCGCTGTGCTGGAAGCTGCTGGCATTGAAGCGCAAGTGAAGCCGTTGCACCTACAGCGGGCCGCCAAGGTGGCCGCTGATATTATTGGCGAGTACCCGGAAGGGCAGCGCGAGCATGCCCGAGATACGCTAGTTCGCTGGATGGATGAAGCGCTGGACACTGCCGACGACGCCCGCTTGAAGCGAATCACCGACAGCATTGAAAAGCTAAAGCGTGACCATGGCGAACTGGAAACGTGGCGCTGTGAAGGCGGGTATATCGCGCTGGAGGTGCCAACCGCGTTTATCACCAGCATTGCCAACGCCGCCAACGATGCCCGCCGCGATATTGAGTTGCGCACCTTAACGGGCCTGCTGCTGCCCCAGCTTGAGCGGATCGCGCCGAGCATACTGCAAGACGTATTGGGTGCCGAGTACGCAAGCAATCGCGGCGACTATGAGCGCCTGGTGGCAATGGTGTGTCGTGATCTTTTGGAGCATCACAACTAGATAGAATAGCTGTTATAGATAGTTGTTGGCCGCGCTAAATAAGCCTCCAATATACATATAATACTTCTTATAGGTACTTTGAAGTGCTGCCGCTAGACGGCTCCAAACTGAACATAATAGTCCTAATAGATAGTTTGAAAGGCTGGCCACGGAACGGCGTCAAGTTGGACATAATCTCCCTTATCTTCAGTTTGAAAGTCCAGTCGCTATAGCTAACCGTTTTGCTCCTAAATTACTGGGAATAGGTGGTGGGAGTGGTAGCAGAGATTATTCACCCCATAGATAGCCACTGTTTTAGGGGTTTTGCGTCTATTGTTCACACTTCTACATAAAGTATGAACGTATGTCCCTAGGCGTCACTAGGGAGTACCTAAGCGACTCAGCCCGCCACCAACAGATAAGGAAAGGGTGTCATGCGTACTAGCCAAGCCCCCCGACTGACTCCACGCCGCATCGAAAATCTTCCCCCCAAAGATAAGCCCTATCGGGTACCCGACACCGGCGCTCCGGCCCCTGGCTTAATGTTAATGATTTATCCTTCTGGCCGCCGCGCCTGGTTATCTCGCCTGACAATATCCGCTGGGCACCTTCCGCCGGCAACACTTGGCGAACCGCTGCGCCGCCGTCCTGGTCGTCGTGTTGATGTTCAGATAGGGCCTTGGCCTCAATGGAGCTTACACGATGCCCGGGAGCGGCATGGGGAGAATGCTGCCGCTGCGTCGCGTGGCCATGACCCGCGCTATCTGGTTGCGGCCAGTGACGTGGTTCCGCTATTCGGCGAGATGATGGTGCGCTGGCTGGCTCACTTAACACGGCTGGGGGAGATGGCCTCGACCACTATCGCTGCGCATCGGCAGCGCTGGTCGGCCTATCTGTCACGCCTTGATGGCGTGCCCGTTGATCAACTCGCTCGCCAGCATATTGCCCCAGAGCTAACTCGTGCCGCTGAACGTTCCCCGGTACAGGCGCGTGCCACTCTGTCGACGCTGCGGTCGGCCTTGGAATGGGCACACGGCCAAGGGTGGATTGAAGAGAACCCAGCGGCGGGCATGAAGCCAGCCACCTATGGGGGCAAGGCTGGGAAGGCGAGAAGCGTAACACTGACGATCGAGGAGTTGCGGGAAGTGTGGTCCACCCTTGAGGTCTGCCACCTATCACCGGCAATGGTCGCCGCTCTGCGCATGCTTATCTTGACCGGAGCCAGGCGCGCCGAAGTGGCTGGCATGCGCTGGGAAGAAGTGGATATCAAGGATGGCGTGTGGCACCTGCCCGCGAACCGCACCAAAACAAAAGAAGCTCGTGACGTTTATCTATGCGAAGAGGCGTTGAGCATATTACGCGTGCGCCTGCCTGCCGCTAAAGGGCCGGTATTCCGTGCGATCGGCCATGATAAGCCACTGACCCCCGATAGCTTGAGCACCGCCGTCAAACGCCTACAGCGGCAACCGGATCAGCAAGGCAAAGGAGGCGGCCTGCTAGCTCGCCTTGGTGCGGAGAAGACCTTTACTGTCCATGACCTGCGCAGATCCGCCGCTACCCTATGGGGTGAACATTTAGCGGTAGCGCCTCACATCATCGAACGATTGTTGGGGCACACACCGGCGAACGCCATCGAAGCGGTTTATCAGCGTCAGCGTTACCAGTCAGAACAGCGTGAAGTTATTGATCGATGGGGCGCCCTGTTGCTTGACCACGTGATTAATGACCCCGGTGCTGCTGTGGTGCCTTTTCGTCACCACACAACAGCGTCTGCTTGATCCTGCCTGTCACGCCGCAACGGCAAGGCTGACCAGCACGTTGGCCTTGTCATATTCAAACCCGGAAAACTGGCCAAAATGCGCCTGAGTCGTGGAGGTATCGTCTAGGGGGTGCACAGGGACAAAGGCCCGGTGTGCGTCAACCCAACTGGAGACGAATATGCAAAACAGCGTGAGCGATATCACTCCCGAATACCTCACTGACAAGCAGAGCGGTTTGCTGCTGGGGGGCCTATCAGCTTCGACCATGAAAAATTCCCGCGCACGCGGAACGCTACTCGGCTATGACGCGCCGCCGTGGGTAAAGCTGGGTCGCCTTGTCCGCTATCGCCGACGTGATCTATTGGAGTGGGCAGAGCGTAACGCGGTCGAACGCCGCGCCGCTCAAGGCTAAGGGGTGCGTCATGACAATATCAATGGATCGCATCTTAGCCGACGCCGAGAAGAACGCCTTCTTTGTGCGTCCACCGCTAAAAATAGAGCTTTCGTTAGTCCTCCTGGTCGAGGCCTACCACGAGAGTCGCTATGTGTGCGCCCTGGACGCACTGAGGGTAAACGGTGATACGTGCTGGCACAGCTCCGTTGCTGAGCTGAGAGATAAAGGCCTGGAGTTCTTGCAGAAAGACCGCCCACATATGCATCGCCATGGCGGCAAGGCGCTGTATCAAGACTATCGCTTGTCAGCGGGGAGCATCGAGAAGGCTGAAAATCTGTTGAGGCTTTATCAAGCGGGTAGAAGCCAGGCGCAAACGAGCCCAAGGAAGAGCGCATGAATCTTAGAAGTGATTGCTGCTTGGGGATTTTTTCGGCGTTAACGCATCGACAGGACGATTTATGTCACAATGTTATGAAGAGGGCCGAGAGAGAGGCTCTAGAAAAGCGAAACCCCGGAATCCTCGGAAGCTGTGGCAGGCGAAGAGGAAACCGGGGCTACAGACGCCTTTGGAGGGCGTGAATCTGTATGCCTAGTATAACCCAACTTTCAGGGGATGACATCCGCCGTGGAAATGGGGTGCGCACATGAGCGCATTAAACCCCGTACCTGCGCAGCTTGATCTCATCTCCGAGCCAGAAAATTATCACGATTCAGAACGATGGGGCTGGTTTTCCGTCCTCGCGCGGCAGAGCGCCGAAGGTGGGCGACTACGACAGAGTTCCTATCGTCTCAACCAGCTGCCGAGCGTCATACAGGCGGCTCCCCGCGATCGTGACTGCTACATATCCCAAGGTGAGTTTTCCGCACCCAACCGGCGCGTGGTTAATCTTGCCCGCATTGGGCTGCTGTTTCTCGATATTGACCCTGGCCCGATAACCCACCTTGATGGCGACCAGTGGGCTATGCGCTGCCTCATGGCCTGTAAAGATGAGGGTATACCTGCCCCCTCTCTAATCGTGTTCAGTGGCCGTGGCGTTCACCTCAAGTGGCTGCTGAGCACTCCTGTGCCTCGACAGGCGCTAATTCGTTGGAACCTTGCTCAGCGCAACCTTGTAGAGCGATTCGAGTACCTGGGCGCTGACGCAGGCGCGAAGGATGCCAGTCGCGTATTGCGGCTGGAGGGAACGCGTAACAGCAAGTCGGGTGAAGTTTGCCGTGTCGTTTGGGAAGACCGTGGCACGGACGGCGATCTTGTTAGATACGGGTTTGACGAGCTCTTCGACGAGTTAGTCGATATGCCCCGTGAAGCCCTCAAGGAGACGATTAAGCAGCGAGAAGCAAGTAGGGGCCTGAGAGTAATCAAAGGCGGCCTACACGGGCTGCGCAAGCTGTCTCAACGCACGTTAGCGTGGGATCGTCTAGAGGATCTACGCACCCTTGCCAAGATGCGTGCCCATAGCATTGAAGGGCAGCGGATGCTGTTCCTTCACTGGTCGATAAACTTCCTGGCTCTCGCCGAACCCATCAAAGCCAGCCATCTCCACTATGAAGCGCGCACCCTTGCCGCTGAGCTTGCCCCAGGCTGGTCATATCGTGATTGCGACCTAAGCACTCAGTTTGCTAAAGCCAAAGCCCACGCGAGAGGCGAGAAGGTCGAGTTCAACGGGCAAATGTACTCCCCGCTCTATACGCCCCGCAATGCAACGCTGATCGACACGTTCCAAATTACTGACGATGAGCAACTACAGCTTAAAACAATCATCAGCAAAACCGAGGCTAAACGTCGAGATGCTGAGCGTAAGCGAGAGTATCGCCGCAAGTCTGGTGCTCTCGATCGTGGAGAATACTTATCTCAGGCTAAACAACGTCGTGAGGAAGCACAAAGACTGCGCAATGAAGGGCTCAGCTACCGAAAGATCGCCACAGCTATGGAAACCAGCGTAAGCCAAGTACAGCGGATGTTAACCAACAATCAATAGGTGTACCCAGGTCCGTCCGTATTACTTGTGGCGTAGCCTATAGGAGGGTAGCTCTGTCCTCCGCATTGCTGAAGATATCGCTTGGTCAGTGGCGTATGCGTATTACTTGAGGGTGAGGTGATAACAGGTCCGTGCGTATTACTTGCCTCGGATAATCTGCAGTCCTTGTGGTGAGAGAGTCGCCTACCATCTCGGAATCCTTAGCTATGGAGATTCCCTGTGCCTGCCCCCACCCGTTTAGAAGTCGCTGAATATAACCGTGCTGTCGGCGCTCGCATACGAGAAGCCCGTCAGCTGGCTGGCTTTAACTTAGCCGATCTCTCTCTAGCTGTTGGTGTAGAGCGTGATCTTATGCCGAAGCTTGAGTTTGGGACAGACCTACAAGGTGGTGCCGCCCCTTGGGTGCTTCATCGGATTGCGGTCACATGTGGGGTTAAAGTTGATTTTCTGCTGGGCCTGACTGGAGAGAGTGAGCCTGACGAACCAGGCCCGACTTGGCGAGAAATAGCCCATGTTAGTAATGGCAACGCAGCACGTGAACGTGAGCGGCACGTAAGCGCGTTAACGGTTCGAGATGCTCATATTGCCGAGTTTCGTGAGCTTGCTGTCGAAGTGATGACGGGCGTCGAAGCTGTACAGGGGGCACTTGAGCGCGTTATCGAGTTGAACCCATCTGCTTGGGAGGATATGCGGGCTGGCTCTCGATTATCCGACGCTACTGATGCGCTTAGCGACGTTGTTGGTGCGCTGTGTCGACGCTCAAGCGCTTATGTAGATCGCCAAATGATTAGTGACGCACCGGATACTTTGCTTGAACTAGAGATTGCTGCCGCCTGATCTACTCCCCGCCGAAACCAGAACCTAAGCCCGCCGAGTGCGGGTTTTTTTGTGCCCGTAATTCGGTGTGGCAAACCCGGAAAACTGGCCGTTAGCGGCATCAATTCACCCTTTAGCATGTACCTCGTATCTCCGGCTACCCCCGGTTAGCACCGATATTTCCAATGGAAACTGCCCATGAACAGCAACAGCAAAATGACATCGGAGCGTGATAAGCGAGCACAGCGTCGAAGGGAAATCCTTGAATGCGCGATGGGCTTGGCTCACGACCAGATACTGCTGACTACCAGCGAAGCGGCGGATGTACTCAGCATTTCAGCTGGTCTGCTGAAAAAGTCACGCATGACCCATGTGCTGCTGAATCGCACTCCACCGCCTCACGTCGCACTGACCTCAACCACCGTCCGTTACCGCCTTAGCGATATCACGGCGTGGCTTGAGTCCGCCCTGGAAGAGGCAACGCGCCCAACAGCAGCACCAACGCCCAGACCCACTAGCCGCAGCACTCAAGGAGCTCAAGCTCATGCCTAACGAATACGCAACAGAAGCGCGCAACGCCATGGAACTCACCAGAGAAGAGCTAGCGGCAGCGTTAGATAGTGGTCAGCTGTCGGAAGATGCTATCCGTCGCGCTTATGCTGCTGTCGAGTTCGCCATTAGCTCTGCGGTTGAGTCAGCCCAGAAGAAATTGACGCAGCACGAGGCGATGGAGCACAGCGTTAAAGAGTTCTCTCGCGAGCTACGCGATGAAGCACTCAGCCACGCAAGCCACTCGATCGACAGTGTGCTTGAAGAGCTGAACCTGGTTGCGCTGGGCGACTCTCTCAGCTCAGGGAGGGCTTTTCTATTGGTTACTGCCCTGGAGTCAGCAAATAACTCCCTAAACGGCGTCATGGAAGAGCAGCAGGGCTAATGGCCACCTCCTCCATTGGATCAGTCAAAGGCTCCTCAAAAGAGCTGCGCAACCGGCTCGGTGAAGACGCACGCCAGCGGGAAGGGGCGAGGAAGATCCTCAGCCCCAATGAAGTCAGCGGCGACTACGATGCGGGACGCATGCTGAAGACCACGCTGGGCGGAGAAGTGCGCGACATCACCAATGATGACCTTGCCGCCTTCCGCCACAACATCAAGACAGCGGGTCGACGCTTCAAGGGCGGCATCAATGTACGAGGGGTGATCGATCTCAGCACCAACCAAGACCGCAAGCGCGCTCGCACCCAGATCCGCATGGCGGTCGCTGCCGCCAGTCGGCCCGTCAACACCGCCTTGGAGGTGCGGTTTCTCACCAACGCTAGCGGCCTGACGAAAGGCGCTCCCAATCGCTACCAGCCTGTCGTCCAGTTCCTGGGCTTTTCGTCTGTGGTGGCCGACGGCAGCCTGACGCCTCAAAAGGCCGCCGTGCGCCTGCGCCAAGGCGGCATCCGGTTCGACTGCGATTGCGACCACCACCGCTATCGCCTGCGCTACATCGCCACCATCGGCGGGTACAACGCCGGGCGTGACGAGACCGGCTACCCCAAGATCACCAACCCGGACCTGAGCGGCGTCGCCTGTAAGCACGTCCTGCGTGTCATGGCTGAGGTCGAGGGAGGCAACGCTGTCCAGATGTTCCTGGCCCGGGCCATCGACAAGGTCAGGGCCGGCATGACGGGAAGGCAGTACACGTCGGAGAAGGAAGCCGAGCGCCAGGCCCGAAAGCAAGATTCCCGCCCGATGGCGGCGAACGCTCAGGACACCGGTGACCGCGACTTTGATCGTTCTCGCCGCGCGCTGCGCAAACAGAGTCGAGCAACCACCACTAAGCCAAAGAAAACGGCTAATGGCAGTAAAAAAGCGCAATCCCTAGCGAAGATGAATACGTCAGAAGCTGATGCCGCATTTGAGCGGATGGTTGGCGAAGTAGGCATTGATCGTGCCGAAGAGCTTATAGCGGGGATGCGGAATGCCAAAAAATAACACTCAACGCACATCACAAGAGCGACAGCGCTTAGAAGATTTGCTTCACCAACGTGTCATCACCGGCGACCGCGGTGCACACAACAAGCTATGCGTGCTGCGCCGCATTTGGACTAGGCAAGCCCAGCAATCAATCACTGCTGCCCGTGAGCAGCTCCAACACTTCTCTAAACACGACTAATCGGAGAAATATTCATGACTGATAACACTGCTAACCGCGACACGCTGATGGACAGAGCCGACCGTTTGGACGCTCTCGGCTCTCCCGAACGCCGTGAATGGATTGAGTTAATACGCAAGGCTGACCGCCTTCGCCGTGAATTGAGTGGCCTTCCTGCTCAAGGGCGCTTCACCGCCGCAATCGCTCAGCACGGCAGCTCACAAGACGCGCTGCGTGCTGTTCAGTTTGAAGTCGATGCGCTGACTGAGCGACTTAAAGAGGCAACGGAGTCAAAGGTTGTTATCGAAAACGATCGTCGTGAACTCGATGACATTCTGAATCCGATTACGACCCAACTGATCACCAAGGGACGGACGCTTTTCGAGCGACAAAAGGCCCTTGAGAGTGATAGAGGCGAGATCGCTCGCACTCGAGCTGCGCGGAGTGCGGCTATCGCAAGCCTGGTTGAAGCAGGCCTTCCGCTTCGGATGGCGGACAGACAAGCAAAGCCGACCCTCATCGACATTGAAGGCTTGGAGCAAGAGTTGGCCGACCTTCCAGGTGAAATCGAGCGCAATTCGACCTTGCTGACAAGCTATGCGGGCAGAGTGGAGCTCCATTTGTCCCAGACCACCCACGATGAAGAGGCCGCGTAAGCGGCCCATCGTCAAGTCACGATGGAGCATTGCCATGAATGATGTAACGCCGCTGCCGTCGGAGCTTCACGCCGCTGCCAGCCGTGCCGTGGATGAAGCTCTGGCCGAACTGGCTACTCTGCCGCCGCCGTCCCGTTATCAAGCGGATCTACGTCTCTATGGTTCCCCAGAGAAGGCGCTTTGTGCGGTGGCTGCGCGTGCGCGTGATGCTCAGCATTTGCTAAACGCTGTGAAGGGAGAGGTCTGATATGGAAATCGCCTCCAGTGCTTCGGCAGCGTCACGCCTGATATCCGGTACCGGTCCTCTATGGGATGGCATCAATCCTAGCCTAATCGCCTCGATCTATGAGGTAGATCACAAAGGAGAGCCCGTTGAGGGCATGCCAGCGGTGCACTGCTTGTTTGTGGACGACGCCAATTTAGAGGCAACGCTTAACTGGCAGTCTCCGTTCGACGGTGCTGGACCGGAAGCGCGAGCACCAACGCTCTCCGCCATGCTGCAAAGCGGCGCTATCCAGCCGTTAGCCGATAGAGTGGGGGCAGGCGGTGCCACCAAGCAAGTTAGTGAGACCGCGCGCGGACGCACGGGTATTACCAAGCTGAACTCAACGCAAGTCTTTAGCGGCATGCCGCCTTTGCGCCTTCAGGCGACCATCATGCTTCGCGCCTGGCGTGACCCGCAGGCAGAGGTAGAGGAGCCGCTAGACCAGCTAATGGGGTGGGCACTGCCGAAAGAGCTGGCCCCCGAGGGAACGCTCTTAACAGCCGCCGTAGATTGGGTGAGCGAGGGCGATCGCAATGTTAACGGCTTTGTTGAAGCGGCGATGCCGTCGTTTGCGCCTTCATTGCTCGCCATCCGTTACAAAAACCGCCTCTACGCGCCGATGGTGATCGAGACCATTGGCGTCCCGCTTAATTCGCCTTCCGACAAGTACGGCCGCTTTGTCCAGCTTCAGTTGCCCGTGACGCTCAGCACGCTGACGGCGTGGGATCAGCGCGACTGGAACGACTCCCGATTCTCATAGCCTTGGAGGCAGATTGCATGTTTGAACAAGTAAAGGCCGGCCTGGGCGATTTCCTTCAAGGCTTCTATGACGGAGTGGTGCCCACCACCCGCGCCCTGGAGGAATTCGCCGTTCGCGGCTTCCCTTACTGCGTGGCATGGGCCCCCACGCGCATGGTGGACAAGGCCGAGGAGATGCTGTCCCAGTGGCAGCGCAACGACACGCACCAAGGGCCCACCAAGCCGCCGAAGCTTCCAGTGGTGCTTGTTGGTGTGGCTAAGGACTGGTCGCCAGCAGAGAAGAGCTTTACCACGCAGATTGCCGACCCGGTGAACATCACTTTCCCGCAGGACGCGAAACAGCGCTTGTTCCGGCTGCGTACCGTGGCCGGCGATATCCGCACGCAAGTAGTTATCTTTGCCAGCGATGAGCCCACGGCTCACAGCCTGGCTGCTCAGTTCGCGTTGTACCTCGACTCGCCCAGCCGTCGCTGCTTTCCTGCCCGTTATTCATTTGCGGGCCTTGAGCACGAATATCCGGCACAGATCGAAGTGCCCGACAACCCGGCAATGTCCATTGAGACCGGCAGTAAGAATCTGACCGTGCTGGCTCTGAACTTAACACTCAAAGTCACGGTGCCGCTGTTTATGGCTCCTAATCCTGGTGAACCCAACGATGGACAGGGCGTACCCGGCACCGACGACCCCGCAGGCTATCCGCTGGTTCAGCAGGTGAATAGTCGAGAGGAGGCCATTACATGGCACTGAACCATGATGAGCAGGGGTTTCTAGCCGGCTCGCGCCTTGGCCAGGATGAGGTAAGCGAATACCTGGAATCCATCCGCGACGAACTACGAGCCATTCGTCATGATTTGGAAAGCAATTCTAGAGGTTCTGCCCCCAAGGGCCCTGGTGATTTGCTAGCCCGTGATCATGTAACGCTTTCCCCCATCGCTCCTGTAAAGAAGACACCACAGGAACAGCGAGAAGCCAGAGAGCACGCACCTACGCTTTCCCCCATCGCACCAGGAGCGAAGCCCCCGGAGCGTGATGAGCTGACGGTGCGCGTAGAGGTAGATAGCGCTAAGGAAGGCGACAAGCTCACCCCAGCGACACCTACCTTAGCCACTGCTACGCCTGACGCTGCTACAGGAACTCGCACGACCCAGGCGGCGATTACTCCGCAGGATCGACGAGAAGCCGTGGGGAGAACGTCTTCGGTCATCCCCATTGTCCCGGGAGCAAATTCCCCAAAGGAACAGCGAGAAGCCAGAGAGCACGCACCTACGCTTTCCCCCATCGCACCAGGAGCGAAGCCCCCGGAGCGTGATAGCCAGGGCAGGTTTATTGGCGGTGATGTAGCCACGCCCAGCGCTTATGGCGATGGAGATGGCGACAAGGTTTCCATGGCCGTGGACGGGATGGGGCACCGGCTCAGCAGTGCCGTACAGGAGATAGGGGCAGGCAGTGAGGAATCTGACCCCACGGTTAAAGCCTTCAATGAGGTAGCACAGCCTCTTTCCCGTGGCTTCGGCAAGATCATGGGCGATGGCTCTGATCGTAAGCAGGAGCGCTGGTACCGCCGTTTCTGGACGATGATGCGCGGCTCGCGCAGTGAGGATCGTGCCGCCGACAAGCGACAGCAGCGCATCCTGAAGAGCATCGAGCGTAAGCCAACAGGCGGTGGCGGCGGATCCATGCTTTGGCGTGGAATCATGCTGTTATTAGCACCCCTTGCCGGCATGTTGTCGCTGCTGGGTGGTCTGCCAATAGCGTTAGCCGGAGCGGTGATAGCGGGGCTCAAGGGGTTATTAACCGCGTTAGGGCTAGGCAAGTTAGCCCGCCGAATGACCATTCCCGGCAGCGGACGCTCTACGTCACAGCGAGGTGGAGGACAGGCTGGGCGCGCAGCAGCACGAGCAGGCACAGCAGGCAGCACGGCTGCGCGATCCACGGGGCAAGGTGGGTCACAGGCGCGAGGAAGCGGTGACGCAAGGCCAAGCCGCGGTGGGCGCATTGCGGGGGCACTGAAAGCGGGTGGTCGCCGTATTCCAGGTATTGGTGCCTTGCTTGGCCTTGGGTTTATGGCTAGCGATGTGGCGGCCTCTGAGCGCAGTGACGCAACCCGGGAAGAGAAGAACGTTACCACCGGGCGCGCTGTAGGCGGTGGGCTTGGCGGCATTGGCGGCATGGCTGGGGGCGCGGCTGCCGGGGCGGCCCTGGGTTCCGTAGTACCGGTTATCGGCACGGCCGTAGGTGGCATTGTCGGCGCAATCGCTGGTGGCTACTTCGGTGGCGAAGCGGGCGAGGTGCTGGGGGAGAAGGCTGGCCAGTGGCTAAACACCATGAAGGACAGCAGCTTGTTCCAGGGCATGGCTGATAGTTGGCATTACGCTTCCGACTTCACTTCTATCTTGTGGGACGGAGTGAGCTCCACGGTCTCAGAAAAGTGGGATAGCGTCACTACTAAGTGGGAAAGTGCCTCCACTTGGACCAGCGAAAAGTGGGATGGCGTGACCACTAAGTGGGGCGAGGTCACTGATCGGATAGGTGATGGCTGGAATAGCGTGACTGATTCGATTGCTTCTCGCTGGGAAAGTGTCACTGGGACTATGCAAGACCACTGGAGTAGCGCGGTCGATATTGCTGCAAAGGGTTGGAATGCTTTTAGTGATGCCATGGGCGGCGTTAACGATTGGATCAAGGAAACCACAGGCATTGATATTGCCGGATCAGCAAGCGAGGGGGCGCAATGGGTGTCTGATACGGCCGTATCGTCAGCGCAGTGGACTGCTGATAGAGCCGGACAGGCTAGAGAATGGGTAACCGAGCGCACATCCACCGCAGCTGCGCGTGCCAGTGAGGCAGCATCCGACGCCGCTGAGCGTGCGAGCAGTACAGCCGCTTCAATTTGGGATGACATTAAACGTGGAGCCAGTAACTCAGCTGAATGGGTTTCTGATACCGCTCCCGTCAGGGCGGTAAGAAACGCGGCCAGCGGGGCCAGCGCCCGAGGTCAAAGGCGACAAGACGCGGCAGCAGCTGAACCCGCATTAATGGCCGCAATGGCCGAAGCGGGTATTACTAACCCCAATGAGCAAGCGGCCTTCATGGGGCAAATGCACCATGAATCTGCTGGTTTTACGCAGCTAGAGGAGAGCTTTAACTACTCCTCTTCCAGCCGAATAATGGACGTAAGCCGCAACGCTCGCAATCAGGGGCAAGAGGCGGTAGAAGCCGCTATGGCTCAAGGCCCTGAAGCGGTTGCCGAGCTCATGTATGGCGGGCGCATGGGCAATACAGAGCCCGGCGATGGACACCGTTATCGTGGGCGTGGGTTCACGCAGCTTACAGGGCGCGACAACTACACCGCTGCTAGTGAAGCGCTGGGCATTGACCTAGTGAACAATCCCGACATGGCCGCTGATCCTGAAGTGGCTGCGAAAGTGGCTACATGGTACTGGCAGAATCGTGGTGGCTTATCGGAAGCCGCACAGCGTGGTGATACCCGCGAAGTTACGCGCCTTATCAATGGTGGTCACAATGGGCTTGAGGATCGCGAAGCCCAGACAAGCCGCTACTTAGCGGCGGCGCAGGCTGGAGAATTCATGCCAGCACCCGTAAGCGAGCCTGATATCAATAATGTGGCTACTCGCCAAAGCACTCCGGAGACTATAGCCACCGTAAACACAGGCCACCTGGGGGCAATGGACTTGGCTGCCAGGGCTCCTGCTTTAGGGGTTGTCTCACCGCAGACCACCAGCATTCCTCCTCTGCGCGTCCCGCCAGTCACCGAAGCGCCTACCGTTAGCGTGCCGTTGTCGCAAGGTGGGAAGAGCGAAAACCAACGAGCAGATTCTGGTCAACGCCACGAGGACGTATCACGTGATGTCTCGGATCGGCGTATTGCCCATATCGTCACCGGTGCCTACAGCGGCATGTCGTGAAAAGGAGAGCAGTCGTATGGCAGCGAAGATGAACGCGAAACAGTGGCATAAGGCCCGCAAGCTGTGGGAGGCGGATCCCCGAGAGGGGTTCGCCTGGTTGGTGCGAGAGCTATCGCTACCTGTATCACGGGTAGCTGTCAGCAAGCGGGCGAAGGCGGATGAATGGCAAAAGCAGGAACAACCCAAAGGCTCAGACAGCGAAATGGTAAGCGAGGCGGGCACGGAGGTTACGCAGGGGGTTACGGTTACGCCTCAGGTTACGCAGGAAGTTACGCCCGTAACCAACGATCGAGGCCGACCTAGTGAGTACCAGCCTGAGTATGCTGAACAGGCTTATCGTTTGATGTTGCTGGGTATGACGCGCAACCAGATCGCGGAATTCTTCGAAGTGAGTGAGGCCACGATCTATAACTGGTGCCATAAATACCCGGATTTTTTAGAGTCCATAAGGCGAGGGTCCGCGCTTGCTGATGCTCATGTGGCTGAAGCGCTCTACAAGAGAGCTATCGGGGTGGTACTGCCCGAGACTCATGTTGCTCAGCATCAAGGCCAAGTGATCCTGACGGACCTACACCGACATTACCCACCGGACACTCAAGCCGCGCGGCTGTGGCTGAAGAATCGCCAGCCTGAATTATGGAAGGACAAGGTCGAGGTTGAGGAGAAGCCAGCCATTGCCCTGGTGGACAAAGAGGCGCTGGATGGTGTGTACCGGGAGGCTCTAGAGCATGCCGCAAGGGTCGAGCAGGAAATGAAGGGACGTGCTGAGCGCCTGGGCCTAGTGTTCGATCACGACGACACAGGAAGTGGCGCGCATGATGGCTAGCTTGCTGAGTGGATCGGGCAGGGCAAACCAGGAAAATTCCAGGGGGGTCTGGTGTCAGCAAGGCGTCAAAATGGTTTCTGAAGTGGTTCTCGCAACGGTTTCTCTACTGGTTTCTGAGTGGTTTCCGAAAACCACTTTGAAGAGCGTAGAGAAACCACTGTTAAGGCCCATGGTTAAGAGGCACTAAGGTCGACAAGTGTAGCAATGGCGGGGATTTTTTAGAGATCAGCCCTAAGGGTTGCGTGCCACAAGCTCCACTATTACGGAAACCAGCAAGTTAGTACGGAAACCAGCAAGTTAGCAAGTTAGCAAGTTAGCAAGTTTTACCCACTTACGCGTCACGCATGGAGAGTTTTAACGATGAAAGACAAGAAATTGCTAGCAGCATTTAATGCTAACGAGATCACTAAGCCGCTACCAAAGCCTGTTATGAAGGCGATCAATCAATTGGCACACACTAAAGCGTGTGTATTTGAGATGGAGGAAAGGCAGCGCCTGTGTGATGACGCTCAGGAAAGGCTGAGGGCAGGTAAGCCTGTTGCCGAGATAATCACGGCGCTTTCTAAGGAGCTGCTTGAGGAACGCACTATTTAAGAATAAAGCTGCCCGTTGTGCGACGCGCGTTCTACAACGCGTTCTTGTCGCTATCGGTGCGTCGTGACAACAGTATGGGAGACCCACAAACAATGAACGTGAGGTCTATCCCATGCGTGACCGCCTTGAGCTTGCCTATCTCTTTCTGGAGCTGCTGACCGTGGCGTTGGATATCGTCCAGCGCTTGGCCGAGTGGTGGCCGTTTTGCGTGCTTTGAGCGTCTTCTGGACAGTGTGCTTCACCTGGTGTGAACTGTTCAGGCACACACCGGGAGAGGTTCATGGTTGATTTCGTAGCACTTACTGGCAGCATCAAAACAGCATTCGACTTGGCCAGATCGGCGAAGGACGTGAACGACCAGGCGCGGGCGAATGCTGCCGTTATCGGCATCATGGAGCAGTTGATGGACGTTCAGTCCCAGCTATCAGCCACGCAAGTTGAATACCAAACGCTTCTTGAGGAGGTATCTCGCCTGAAAGGTGCGCTCGACGACAAGAAGCGGTTCGACGCTTACCGTTTGGTGCGAGCGCCCATGGGGGGTTACATTCTTACGCTCAAAGAGGAGTGCGTCACGGAGGACTGCCCGCCGCACTCTATCTGTCCGCGTTGCAAGGAAGATGGGCGGCTATCGGTGATGACGGACACGGACTATCGTTTTTACTGCCCTGCCTGCCCGTTCGCGGCTGGCAAGAAACCGCGACCACCTCGTTTTAAAGGGCGCGTCGTACACTCTGGATTCACCTAATCAAGGCGTTTTTGTGCAACGCAACAAATTCAAGATTATCGCCCTTATCTTGAATTTTTGATTTCAATAAAATCAATGATTTATGAATTACAGATAAACGCATGAAAAGCGTCAATCGTTCCCGCCCTTTGTGATGATTGGGGTCTATTCCGCGCAGCCTTGTGCCAAAACGCGCAAAGTGTTGAGCTTTTAATGCTAGCGTCATTGCGTTATTTAACGCTTCTGTCGTATCTGGGGCTCTACGGTTGCCGCCAGGGGTACGAATCCGATTCGCCCCTACCATTTGCCGATCAAGCTAGGCACAAGGGTCGTCACAATCTGCCGACTCACTCCCGATTTGATGGGCGGAAGCTTCCCGTGGGCAGGACGCCGATGCGTCCAAAGCTGGACGCATCTGTGGCCCTAGAGCTGCCGTCCAAGGGTCTGCGTAATCGGCACACCCTTCCCTACGCTTGAATGCCGAGAGGGGGTCTGTTCGGTTCAGACCCCTCCTCGGGTACGTTAAGCGCAAAGGGTCGGCAGATCGTGCCGACCCCTTACGTCCAGAGCTTCCTACGCGCGCTGGACGTCGATGGAGCGGAAGGGTCGTAATCCGATCACTACCCCCGATCTTCCCGTGTGCGCAGGGCGTTCCATCTCAGCGTTATTGCGTTATTTAACGCTGGTGACGCATGAGGCACCGAGATTCCTGGCGGGGGTCACCGCTCCAGTGACCCGTTACACTATCGTAGAGAGGGGGGTTACTCCGATTAATACCCTGTGTATTTAGTGCATTGTCGGGCGTTTCACGCCGGTATTAGTCGGAATAGCGGAGTGTGTTTTGCGGAACTTAGTCCTGACTGGTTGGGCGTGTGATGCGTCGCCTGAAATCCGCGCGTCGATTTCGTTCAGGAAGTCGCGTAGAACCTGCTCGACCCCACCGCATTTTGAGAGACGAACGTTTCTAGCCGCGCCGCCTGAAATCGTGCGTCCGTCTGGCAGGTCTAATGATCGACACCATTTATCTTTCATTGTTGAACCCTCGTGTGTGAACCGCTTAATTACGGCATTTCTCACTATATCGTGACGCTATCTTTTCAACACCCCACCACACGACCTCTTGGATAGAGGGTTAATTTCATATGTTCAGGCGGCTAACAATAAAAACGCTTCAAATGCCGTCTATTTTTTCACACAGGCGTCGATAATAGGTAAAGGCATGCAATGGGGTGGCTTCTTCTTTTCGTTGCTTACAGAGCCTCTCTAGGCGTTCTGGTTGATTGCGTGCCAGTGAGTGCGCATACATTTGAACGGCATCTGGAGTTGGTGAGATTTACCTGTGGGGTAATTCCGCTGTAATCGCCCTGGTTGGCTTGGCCGAAAACTTCATTCTCGCGCACGTTAGAGAGAGTAGGGTTTGGTTAAGGACGGTTCGGGTGCAAATTTTGCACCCCGTAGCGCTGTATTTTGCACCCCGTTCGGTTCGCGGGGTGCAAATGTTGCACCCCGTTCAGCTTACGGGGGTGCAATATCTGCACCCCGTTGTGAGGCTTTACTCGCGAAAGGTGGCCAAGCCGGTTTTCCCCTTGTTTGCGCTCTTGCTTCGCGCACGCTAGCA
>NZ_JAMZBE010000048.1:0-23982 GCF_024158645.1 Halomonas sp. 707B3 | reverse complement strand
GTTACTGCCTCAGGCATCTACCCTTAACCCGGTGGACGTGGCGGGCTCCTCGGATGCGAACCCCTCGCTGCTGGCAAGCTGCATTGAGCTGGTGATGGCGGATGAAGGCGTCGATAGCGTCTTCCTGGTCGGCATGTTCGGCGGGTATAGCCTGCGCTTTGCGGAGTCGCTGATGGGCGACGAGATGCGTGGCGCGGAGCGCATGGTAGAGCTTGCTCAAGCCTCCGAGAAGCCGCTGGTGATTTACAGCCTCTACGCACCCATCAAGCCGCCTGCGCTGCGCCGTTTACACGAAGCCGGTTTGCCGGTGTATTCCTCGATTGAGCATGCAGTGCGCGTGCTTGCTGCCTTAGGTGAGCGAGGAGAGTACCTGGCCAGCCAACAAGTGCAGGAGACGATAGCGCCCGCCGCGCCATCGGAAACAGGCAAGGCCATGCTAAAAGCGGCCAAGGCGGAAGGGCGCGATTTACTGGAGTTTGAGGCGAAGGGGCTGCTGGCGGAACACGGTATCGCGGTGCCCGAGGAGTGGTTGGTGCGTCGTGAGGACGAACTCGCCGAGATCGCCCAGCGTACGCAGGGCAAGCCGCTGGCGATGAAGGTGGTCTCGAAAGATATTCTGCATAAATCCGACGCGGGCGGGGTCAAGCTAAACCTGGTGGGTGAAGCCCCACTGCGCGATGCCTTTCAGGCCATTCACTCAAACGCCCAGGCTTACGATCCGAACGCCCAGATAGAGGGCGTGCTGGTCACGCCAATGGCGGAGAAGGGCGTTGAGGTGATTATCGGCATGCTCCGCGACCCGATTTTCGGCCCGGTGCTGATGTTTGGCTTGGGCGGTATCTTTGTGGAGGTGCTTGAGGACGTAGCCTTCCGCTCGCTGCCGCAGACCCTGCGCGACGCGCAGTCCATGGTCGATCAACTCAAAGCGCAAAAAGTGCTGGCGGGAGTACGCGGGGCGGCGGGTGTCGATAAGCAGGCGCTGGTGTCACTGCTGATGCAGGTATCCCAATTGGTGGAGGCCTACCCGGAGATTTGCGAGCTAGACTTGAACCCGGTGATTGCCTACCCAGAAGGTCATTCTGCCGCTAACTATGCCATCGTCGATGCACGAATCATCGTGGAGCGCCAATCATGAGCCAAACGCTACCTGAATTAACCGACGCTACCCTAACGCTGGAAAACCGTGTGGCAACGCTCACGCTTAACCGCCACGACGTGCGCAATGCGCTTACCGGCACGGCGCTGGTGGATGATATCGTCGCCACCGCCGCATGGGTGAACCGTTGCCAGGATGTTTCAGTGTTGGTGATCACAGGGGCGGGTAGCGCTTTTTGCGCGGGTGGCAATGTAAAAGACATGGCCGAACGCTGCGGCGATTTTGCGGGGGATGTAGCCGAAGTCGCTGAGCGCTACCGCACGGGGATTCAGCGAATGCCCCTGGCGCTTCATCAGGTAGAAGTGCCCATCATCGCCGCCGTGAACGGGGCAGCGATTGGTGCCGGGTTTGATTTGGCCAACATGGCCGATCTGCGTATTGCGTCCCGTAAGGCGAGTTTTGGGGAGACGTTTCTCAACCTAGGCATTATCCCCGGCGATGGCGGGGCGTGGTTTATGCAGCGCCAAATTGGTTACCAGCGTGCCTTTGAGCTAACCCTTTCAGGCCGGGTTATCAGCGCTGATGAAGCGCTTGCCTACGGTGTAGTGCTGGAAGTCGTGGAGCCGGAGCAACTGATGGAAGCCGCTCTGGCCCATGCCAACCGCATCGTGGCCCAGCCGCCGAAAGCGACACGCCTCACCAAGCGGCTCATGAAAATGGCCACGGATATGGAGCTAAAGCCGTTTCTGGATGTGTGCGCCGTTTTCCAAGGCATGTGCCACAACGAGCCGGAACATCTAGAAGCCGTCGAGCGGTTACTGGCACGAATGAAACGCTAACCCGCGCGCTATTTTTCCCTATTTTTCAGTGCTTGTACGGCTGTATAGTCATCGCCTAATGTGATGCTGAACACTCCACGCTTTCCGTGTCAGGGAAGAGGAGCGACAACATAGGGAGATGGCACGCGAATGACTCTGGAAAGTTTAGGACTGACCCCCAGCACGCTGGTGTTTATCGTGCTGGGGCTCACGCTAGTGGCCTTTATCTGGGGCCGGTTTCGTTATGATTTGGTGGCTTTGGCGGCCCTGCTAGGTTCCGTAATGCTCGGGCTGGTGCCAGCGGATGAAGCCTTTGCAGGCTTTGGCCATCCTGCAGTGATTACCGTGGCAGCGGTGCTGGTGTTAAGCCGTGGCTTTGAGCGCTCTGGCGTGGTGGATGTCATCGCCAATCAGGTGCTCAAAGTGGGTGAGCGCTTAATGCTGCAACTGCTCGTACTGGTGGGTACTGTCGTTGTGCTGTCCGGTGTGATGAATAACGTAGGGGCGCTGGCGCTGCTGCTGCCGGTGGCAATGCGGCTTGCCCGTGAACACAATACGTCTCCTTCGCTGCTGCTAATGCCCTTGGCGTTTGGCTCTCTGCTGGGAGGGCTGACCACGCTGATTGGTACGCCTCCCAATATTATTATTTCTGCCTACCGGGGAAATATCACCGGTGAGAACTTTGGCATGTTCAGCTTCTCGCCCGTCGGGATTGTGGTCGCACTGGCTGGTTTGGCGTTTATTGTGCTGGTGGGGTGGCGTCTAACGCCTAAACGCAGCGGTCAAGCGGCGGCAGACGATATGTTTGATACCGCGAATTATCTGGTAGAACTCAACGTTACCAAAGACTCTAAAGCCAACGGCCTTACCCTGCAGCAACTGCGCGACGAGCTGGATGAGACCATCCCAGTCTTGGCGGTCGTTCGGGAAGATAACCGCCGGGCGGGCTATCAGTTTCATGGGGTGCTCCAAGAGGGCGATATCCTCTTGCTGGAAGCAGGGCCCGATGAGCTAAAACTGCTGGAAGACAAAGTAGGCCTAAGCGCCATCGCTGAGCCCGAAGAGCCAGAGGAGGAGCAGGAGCAGGAAACTGACGCTAAGAAGGACGATGAGCGCCAACCGGTCGATACTGAAGGCCTGCAGCTCATTGAAGCCGTTGTCCGCAATGATTCGATGATGATCAATCGCAGCGTCCGGCAGCTTCGCCTCAACCATCAGTTTGGTTTGCATTTAGTGGCCGTGGCCCGAGATGGTGGTCGCTTGAAGCAACGCCTGCGGGATATCCGTTTCCAAACGGGTGACGTGTTGCTGCTGCAAGGCAGTGAAAACGAAATCACCGACAGTTTATCGAGCCTAGGGTGCCTGCCGCTGGCCAGCCGAGAGCTGCATTTAGGCCAGCCGCGTAAGCTGGCTATTTCGGTGGGTATTTTCGCGCTAGCGATTGTCGCGATGCTGTTTGATCTTTTGCCCGCGGCTGTTGCGATGAGCACGGCGGCGCTAGTATCGCTGCTGATTGGCGTGCTGCCGCTAAGGGATGGCTACCAGGCTATTGATGGTCCGGTGATTGTGCTGCTTGCCGCCATGTTGCCAGTGGGCGAAGCGCTGGAGACCAGCGGCGGTGCTGATATCATTGCCGATGCGCTGCTGCGGTTTGGCGTAGAGTGGCCGATTGTCGTTTCCTTGGTGGGGCTGTTTCTGCTCTCCATGCTCCTCTCCAACGTGGTAAACAACGCGGCAGCGGCTCTACTTATGGCGCCGATTGCGGCGAGCCTCGCCAACGGCTTCGATGCCTCGCTGGACCCGTTTTTGATGGTGGTAGCCGTCAGCGCCTCCTGTGCGTTTTTAACCCCGATTGGACACCAGTCGAATACCCTGGTGCTGGGCCCCGGGGGGTACCGGTTTGGAGATTACTGGAAACTGGGGTTGCCGCTTTCGCTTGTGGTGATGGCCGTAGCCATTCCCGCGATTTTGTGGGTGTGGCCGCTCTAACATAGCCTAAAGTAATGGCAGCACCTGGCCTGTTCGAATGTTCGCGCTATTAGATTCCGAAAATTTTGCTAATCTATAACGCACATAGACCAACAAATATCGAACAGGCCGGGCTTATGAACCAACAGTACCGCCAGGATGCCATCGTCGAACTGGTTCGCCAGCACGGCTATATGAGCATTGAGCAGCTCACTGAACACTTCGCGGTGACGCCGCAAACCATTCGCCGTGACTTAAATACACTGGCCAACGAAGGCCGCGTGCGCCGGGTTCACGGCGGCGTTGGGATAGAGTCCAGCACCGTTAACACTGCTTACAGCACCCGTAAAACCCTGCACTTAGAAGAGAAAGAGCGCATTGCCCGTTGCTTGGCGCAGCACATTCCTCACCACGCATCGCTGTTCATTAATATCGGTACCAGTAACGAGATGATTGCCCAGGCGCTTTTAGAGCATCAGGGGCTGGAGATTATTACCAACAACCTGAATGTGGCCGCCATCCTGCAGCATAAAGAGGACTTCACCGTGATCATCGCGGGCGGGCAGGTACGCTCACGGGATGGCGGTATTATCGGCGAGGCCACCATCGACTTTATTAATCAGTTCAAGGTGGATTACGGCATCATCGGGATCAGCGGCATCGACGAGGATGGCTCGCTGCTGGAGTTCGACTATCAAGAGGTGCGCGTTGCCCAGGCGATCATTGCCAACTCCCGCCGGGTGTATCTAGCCGCCGACTACTCGAAATTCCACCGTAATCCGGTGGTGCGTCAGGGCAATATCTCACAGTTGGATGCGCTGTTTACCGACCGTAAGCCCCCCGAGGCGATTCAACGGCTGCTCACCCAACACGATGTAGCGCTGCACATTGCTTAGCGCCTGCTACAACAGCGCTTAGGGGTGCTTTGGCTAAGGTGGCAGAGTTTCATACTTGAGCATTCCAGACGCCTGGAGTAGCCTTGAATGATAATAAAACGAAACAAAACAGACAAAATCGAAAGATCCTACAACAAAGTGAACGCGATATGTCCTCCTTTATTCTCGCCATCGATCAAGGCACGACCAGCTCCCGCGCGATTCTGTTTGACCGCCAAGGCCAAATAGCGGCAGTTGCCCAGCAAGAGTTTCCTCAACACTTTCCGCAAGATGGGTGGATTGAACACAATCCCGAAGACATTTGGGATTCAGTGATTGCCACCTGCCGCGAAGTGTTAAGCAAAGCCAAGATAACGCCAGAACAAGTGGATGGCGTAGGCATTACTAACCAACGTGAAACTACCGTGGTGTGGGACCGCGCCACCGGTAAGCCGCTTTACAACGCCATTGTGTGGCAAGACCGGCGCACCTCCGAGCGCTGTCAGGCGCTACGTGACGAGGGCCACACCGAGGCCGTGCAGGCCAAAACCGGCCTGTTGATTGACCCGTATTTTTCAGCGACTAAACTTGCCTGGATACTCGATAACGTAGAAGGGGCGCGCGAACGCGCCGCCAGGGGCGAGCTGGCGTTTGGCACCGTCGATAGCTTCTTGATGTGGCGCTTGACCGATGGCAAGCAGCACGTGACCGATGCCACCAATGCCTCGCGCACGGCGCTGTTTAATATTCATAACCAAACTTGGGATGACGAGCTGCTGGCACTGTTTAACGTGCCCGCCAATATGCTCCCCGAGGTGAAAGATTCAAGCGACGATTTTGGCACCGTGGAAGCCCACTGGCTGGGTGCGCCACTGCCGATTGCAGGGGTGGCGGGCGACCAGCAGGCGGCGCTTGTTGGGCAGGCGTGCTTTAAACCCGGTATGGGTAAAAGCACTTACGGTACTGGCTGTTTTATGATCGTGAACACCGGGGAAACAGCCTCGGTATCGCGTAATCGCCTGCTGACCACCATTGGCTACCGCATTAACGGCAAGCCCACCTATGCCATGGAGGGCAGCATCTTTGTGGCGGGAGCAACGGTGCAGTGGCTACGAGATGGTTTGAACCTGTTTGCCGATGCCTCTGAAACCGAAGCGCTGGCCCAGAAAACCCGCAGCGGCCACAGCGTTTATTTGGTGCCAGCCTTTACCGGGCTAGGCGCGCCCCACTGGGACCCCAAAGCCCGTGGCGCGATTTTTGGCTTAACCCGCGATACTGGCATTGCCGAAATCGTTGCGGCGGGGCTGCAGGCGGTGTGTTACCAAACCCGCGACCTGCAGCACTGTATGAACGATGATATGGAGGCTGCACCGGGCAACCTGCGTGTCGATGGCGGCATGGTGAAGAACAGCTGGGTCATGCAGTTCTTGGCCGATATGCTCAATGTTCAGGTGGATCGCCCGACGATTCTAGAAACCACTGCGCTAGGGGCTGCCTATTTGGCCGGTTTACGCTTGGGTTGGTACGACACCTTAGAAGAGATCGAGCAGCTTTGGCGCTGCGAGCGAAGCTTTACGCCTACCATGGAAGAAGCTACTCGCGAAAAGCTCTATCAAGGCTGGCTAGATGCGGTTTCTCGAGTGCGCTCCAGCTAAATTTACGACAGTTGAGTAAGTCATGTAACGCCGCTACCGCATAGCGGCGTTTTTTATGGTTGTTGTCTAGTGTCGCTATCGCCCTTAGTCGTATGGATGTATCGTTATTTAGGTGTAAAATTCACTCGCTTTTTAATTTCTTCGCGAGTCTCTACTTTTTATCACTTCGTTAGCAGTCTCGCTTCTTATGTTTGATCTCTGTTAAAACAGTCGTTTAACTTCCTTCCTGAAAGTAATCATCACCAATACCGCTTTTGACGCCGTGATGTAGTCAAACTACAACCCCACCTGCGGCCAATGATGCATTGTGAGCATAGCGTCTGTCACCCATAGTGAAGTCATGGATCAGGGCGGTGTTTTGTTATCCCGATATGCCGAACTGCTTCTTGCTACACACCTAGGCGCTGCCGTATTACCAGGGCGCTTAAGGCGAAGGTCTTGTAACGCTTGTGACCGTTTCGCAGTTACCGAACTGGGCACTTACCCGGCCCAGCATGAGTAGCAACGTCACCATTCGTCGTTAATTAAGATGGCTGCTTGATTATTTAATAAACGAAGTTTAAACAATAGCAAGCAGCGGTTGACCATACCATGAGGGACTTAGTATGAACTGCATCGAATTGAGCCAACAAGCTGACCGTATCGCTAGCTCTTTCAGTAAACTAGATTTAGCCAAGCTGGTATTGGCGCTGAAAAGCAACCGTGAGTCGCTCCAACATGCTGTCGAAGTTATTGACACCATTGATAGCCGTTCAGGCTGCACACTGGAAGAAGCATGGGATGAAGTATTAGCGGGCGACTCTCAGCTGTTAGTCGAGCACGAAGAGTAACCCTTCACTAGCTTGCTTAACACTTTTAAGCCCTCTGCTATTAAATTAGCAGAGGGCTTTTTCGTGTTTAATAAGTATGGCTAAGAGTGCTCTTTTAAGCGATTAAGGTTAATTGCATACTGTTAAGAAAGCACTTCTAAAGGTGGGCGGGAGGTATCACGGTTCTCTTCAAAGTAAGTAGCAAAGCGCTCCTCTGCGGCATCACCAAATAGCACGCGACACGCCTCTTTAAGACCAGCGGATTGGCGCAACTGCTCATGGTGAACGACCAGTGACACTTTTGCCCGTCGGCGCAGGAAGTCCTCAAGCTGGGTGATCATCTCGTGATCTCGGGCGTGCTCCAACTCGCAGCGGATGTACTCAGTGCCCTCAATAAGAATATCGGCTTCGGATGGGTCTTGGCGGATTTTTTCCAGCATAGGCATGGCCTGTTCGGCGTAGCGTCGCCAAAGCCGCGAGGAGAGTGGCTCTGAGGACGTCGTAGCCGTCATCGCATCCAGGTTCATCCGCTTGGCTTGATCCATAAACTGCTGTTTGACTGCTTCGGGCGGCTCGCCGTACCAAAGGAAGTTCGGGTCGGTTAACGTAACGCCTAGCCGCTTAACTTCATCAGCAATTTCATCGCCTACATTAAGGCAGTCTGTCAGTTTGCCGCCAAAGATGCTGATATGCGCGCTCTCTGGGTTGGTATCGATCACGTGTTTGCGCGATAGCTGCAAGAAATCCCGGTCGCTGCCCTGATCGGCTTTAATGGCCAAGGGGCGTACGCCGCAGCGGGTAGAGATAATATCGTCTTGGGTCAGCGGTTTGTCGAGCGTTAGGCGTTTGTTGATGTTTTCCAAAACGAACGCGATATCGTCAGCCGTGACATCCACTTCAGGATGCTCCATATGAGTATCGGTGGTGCCGATGCACGTACGGTTACCCATTGGAATTACGAAGAACAGCCGCCCGTCATCCGCAAAAAAAGCCAGCACCCGCTTGGTATCTGTCAGCTGCGGCACGATGAGGTGAATGCCTTTGGAGTAAAGGTGCTGGTGGGTGGTTTTTTGCCCGGTGAGCGCATTGTGTTGGTCAACCCAGGGGCCAGCGGCGTTAATCAGCACTTTAGAGCGGATGTTGAACGTGCTGCCATCCATCACGTTGCGCGCCTTAGTGACCCAGATGTCGCCCTCGCGCTCAGCGCCCAATGACTCAACGTAGTTAGCGGCCACGGCACCGTAGTTCAGCGCATGGCGTACAAAATTAAACACAAAGCGGGCGTCGTTATCGTGCAGGTAAGCATCAGAGTATTCAAACCCGCCAACGGCACCGTTGAGATCAATAATCGGTTCTTCTTGCTTGATCTTTTTAGGCGAGAGCAAGCGCGGCAGCTTCGTAAAACCGTTGCCCATCAGCCAGTAGAGCCAGGTGCCCGCCCACAAATAGCGTGGAGAGTGGCGGAAACCTTTAGTAATTGTGGTGAGAAAACGAATTTCTTGAACGGTAGAGGGGTAGCTTTTTATTAAGTGATTGCGGCTTTTACAGAGCTTGCGCACCAGTGCAAAGTCTTTGCTTTCCATGTATTTAATGCCGCCCCAAACCAAGTTTGAGGAGTGCATGCTGGTACTGCCAGCAAAGTCGCCACGATCAATCAGGGCCACTTTGGCACCTTTGCCCGCTAAGGCGGCGGCGGTTGCTGCACCATTGATGCCGCCACCGATAATCAGTGCGTCAAAGTCATCAGTGTGCAATTTCTCGACATTACGGTTACGCAGTTTCATAGCGGTTCCAATTAATTAAGAAAAAGCCCCATGTTGGTGTGTGGTCTCAAGCAGTGAAGAACGCCATGCGGACCCGCTGATGACACCAGTATAATGGGCGGGCTTTCGCCCGCCCGGCAGGTATTAGCGGGTACCGGCCGCCATCCATGCTTCCATCATTTCATCGTAAGGAACGGTGGTTCCCTGCGGCATTTCATCGTCAAGCTTCGGCTTCGGTGAACCTTCCTGATCAAGCCAGTACTGCGGGTCGCGCTCTTCGTTCAGCACTGGGGCATAGCTGTCGAAGACGTTGGCGCGGGCCAAGCGGTTCATGGTGTTGTCCATATCGGCCGCGAGCTTATCAAGACCTTCTTGCGGCGTGACTTCGCCACTCATGACCGGAGCTAGGTTCTGCCACCACAGCGGGGCCATACGTGGGTAGTCAGGTACGTTGGTACCGGTAGGCGTCCAGTTAGACTCGTTCGGGCTGCGGTAGAATTCCACCAAACCGCCCAGTTTGGGTGCCATTTCGGTCATCTGCTCAGAGAAAATGTCAGACTCGCGAATCGGCGTCAGGCCAGCCATCAGTTTTTCCAGCGAGGTGGTTTTCGCTACGGTGAACTGGGCAAATAGCCAAGCAGCGGTGCGGCGGTCTTCAGGTGTGGAGTCGAAGAACGTCCAAGCGCCTACGTCCTGATAACCGACTTTCATACCTTCTTCCCAGTACGGGCCGGTGGGGGAAGGTGCCATGCGCCACAATGGATTGCCTTCATCGTCGGTCACAGCAACAGACGGGTCGGTCATATCGGCGGTAAAGGCGGTATACCAGAAGATTTGCTGAGCGATGTGGCCTTGGGCGGGCACGGGGCCAGCTTCACCAAAGGTCATGCCCTGTGCTTCAGGTGGCGCGAAGTCACGCAGCCAATCCACGGCTTTCTGCATCGCAAACACAGAGGCGGGGGAGTTGGTAGCACCACCACGGCTAACGCTTGCGCCGACCGGCTGGCTATCTTCGTTGACACGAATACCCCAGTCATCCACCGGGTTACCGGAAGGTACGCCGGGGCTGCCCATACCTGCCATGGAGAGCCAGGAGTCATGGAAGCGCCAACCAAGCGACGGGTCGCGACGGCCGTAGTCCATGTGTCCGTAAACTTTGGTACCGTCGATTTCACCGACATGCTCGGTAAAGAACTCGGCGATATCTTCATAGGCAGTCCAGTTGGTGGGCACGCCTAGGTCATAGCCGTAAATTTCACGGAACTGCTCTTGCAGGTCTTCACGTTGGAACCAGTCATAGCGGAACCAGTACAGGTTGGCGAACTGCTGGGTAGGCAGTTGATAGAGACTGCCATCCGGGCCGGTGCCGTACTGCAGGCCGATGAAGTCGTCTAGATCCAGAGTAGGCAGGGTGTAATCCGCCCACTCATTTTCCATGGCTTGGCTTAGGTTGATGGTAGTACCGTAGCGAATATGGGTGCCGATGGAGTCAGTGTCGTTTACAAAACCGTCGTAGATGCTGTTGCCCGACTGCATCTGGTTCTGCATGGTATCAACCACATCGCCTTCGCCAATAATGTTGTGGGTGATATTAATGCCGGTCAGCTCGCTAAACGCAGGGGCGAGCACTTCGCTTTCGTACACGTGGGTGGTCAAGCCCTCGGCCACGGTCTGAATATCCATTCCGCGGAAAGGTTCGGCAGCCTTGGCAAACCAGAGCAGCTCTTCAATCTGCTCTTCACGGCTGAGCGTCGAGTCCTGGAAGTGTTCATCCACCAAGCGCTCGGCGATTGCCCTTGCGTCATGGTCATCTGCCATCAGGCTCCCCGAGGCGAGCATGAGGCTAGCGGCGAGGGTAGTGAGTTTGAACTTGTTATTACGCATGTTGACCTCGTTTTGTTGTGCTCTTCCTTGATAACGTGAGCGTCCTTGATACCGCCGTACATCCGCTGAGTGGGCCGTTGGCCTAACCCCAGCGCATCAACACCAGCAGCCATACCGCTGATAGTGCCAGTGCTATCCAGATGGATAGCGTAGTGAAGCCAATAACACCCAGGTGAATAAACGCGGCGGAAAGCAGGCCGATAAACAGCCGGTCGCCACGAGTAGTGCTAATCGGTAAAAAGCCTTTACGTTCGATGGTGGGCGATAAAATCTCCCACAGCGTCATCCCTGCTAGCATCGCTGCAATGGATGAAAAGAAAATGGCAGTCGGGGTAGTCCATACCATCCAAGTCATGGCGGTGCTCCTTAGGTGCGGCCCAGGGCGAAGCCCTTGGCGATATGGTTACGAACGAAGTAGACCACCAAAATGCCTGGCACGATGGTGAGTACACCAGCGGCGGCAAGCGTGCCCCAATCAATGCCCGAAGCGGTGGAGGTCCGTGTCATGATCATGCCGATCGGTTGAGCGTCGGTGGCGGTCAGCGTGCGTGCCAGCAGCAGCTCTACCCAAGAGAACATAAACAGGAAGAACAGCGTGACGCCGATACCGGAGCGGATCATAGGAATGAAAATCTTGATAAAGAAGCGCGGAAAGCTGTAGCCGTCGATATACGCTGTCTCATCAATCTCCTTTGGCACGCTGCTCATAAAGCCTTCCAGAATCCAGATGGCCAGCGGAATATTAAACAGGCAGTGGGCCAGGGCCACGGCAATGTGGGTATCAAACAGGCCTACTGAGTAGTAGAGCTGGAAGTAGGGCAGCAGAAACACCGCAGGCGGTGCCATTAAGTTGGTGAGCAGCCAGAAGAACAGGTGTTTGTCGCCAATGAAACGGTAGCGGCTGAACGCATAGGCGGCAGGCAGCGCCACGCAAATCGTGATCAGCATGTTGAGCGCCACATACAGCATTGAGTTCACATAGCCCATGTACCAGCTGGAGTTAGTGAAAATGCCGATGTAGTTATCAAACGTCAGGTTTTTGGGCCATAACGTCATGGAACCCAGAATCTCGCTGTTGGTCTGCAGCGACATATTGATCAGCCAATAAATTGGCAGGATCATCAGGAACAGGTACAGCCCCAACAGAAACCGCGAGCGAAAGCGGCTGCGCGCATTGCGTTTACGGCGCTGTGCCGGGGTGGTTCTGCTAAATATGGTGTTGTACTTCTCGCCCTGCTGGGCGTTATCTAAGCGGTACATATCATGCTCCCCCGTGCGGGTTCTTATCTTTTTGCATGTGCATGATGGTGGTGTAGAACACCCAGCTCACGAGCAAAATAACCAGGAAGTAGATGATCGAGAACGCGGCAGAGGGCCCCAGATCCTGCTGGCCGATCGCCATAGTCGCGAGTGACTGGCTCAGGAAGGTGGTGGAGCTACCCGGGCCGCCGCCGGTCAGTACAAAGGGCTCGGCGTAAATCATGAACGAGTGCATAAAGCGCAGCAGCACCGCAATGACCAGTACGTTAGTGAGTTTGGGAAGCTGGATGTAGCGGAAGATAGCCCATTTAGAGGCACGATCGATACGCGCGGCTTGGTAGTAAGCCTCGGGAATCGAACGCAGGCCGCTGTAGCAGAGCATGGCCACCAGCGGAGTCCAGTGCCAAACGTCCATCAAGATAATGGTTGCCCAGGCATCGCCCGAATTACGGGTAATGTTGTAGTTGATCCCTAGCTCCCGCAGACCGTAGCCCATGAGGCCGATATCGCCACGGGTGAAGATTTGCCAAATACTGCCCACCACGTTCCATGGAATGAGCAGCGGCAGGGTAATCAAGATCAAGACAGCTGAGGCCTGCCAGCCGCGTTTAGGCATAATTAGCGCAATGCCGATGCCTAAAGGCACTTGGATGGCGAGAATGGTCAGGGAAAACAGAATCTGGCGCACGAACGCGTCGCGCAGCGCAGAGTCGTTCAGAATGCTGTGGAACCACTCGGTGCCGGTGAAGAAGCGGGCATTAGGGCCCAGCACGTCCTGAACCGAGTAGTTGACCACGGTCATCAAGGGGATGATGGCCGAAAAAGCCACCAGTACCAGCATGGGAAGTACCAGCAGCCATGCGCGGTTATTGAGTACTTTATTATTCATGGCCGATCTCCACTAGGTATTCATCGACGTAGAGCGCGATGTGCTGATCGGAAAACACTGCATGGGCAGCGTCACCTACCGGCGCGTGACCTTCAGGCAGGCGCGCTTTGAACAACTGGCCGTTCAAGGTAAAGCTCAGCAGCGAGTAGGTCCCCAAGTCCTGCAGGTTGACCACTTCAATCGGTACGCTGTTTGGCTCCGGCGAGTTGCTGACCGTAATGAACTCCGGACGAATGCCAAGCTTGATATTGCTGGAGCCTGCGGCGGCCACGCTGCGGCTAACGGCCTCATTCACCGGTAGCGGCAGCTCGCCAAACATCACTTTGCCCGCTTGGTGAGAGACGCTCAGAAAGTTCATTCCTGGGCTGCCAATGAAGTAACCCACGAAGGTATGCGCCGGTTTTTCAAAAAGCTCCCGTGGCGTGCCGAATTGCACCACCTGACCGTCGTACATCACCGCAATTTTGTCGGCGAAAGTAGACGCCTCAAGCTGGTCATGGGTGACGTAGATCATGGTGATATTGAAGCGCTCATGAATCTCTTTGAGCTTACGGCGCAGCTTCCACTTGAGCTGCGGGTCGATCACTGTCAAGGGTTCGTCAAACAGGATCGCGGAGACATCATCGCGGACTAGCCCGCGGCCCATAGAGACCTTCTGCTTCTCATCGGCGGTGAGGTTTTTGGCTTTCCGAGAGAGTAGTGGCGTGAGATCGAGGATATCGGCAATTTCCCGAACTTTAGGGTCGACCTTGTACTCTGGGGTGTTCATGTTACGCAGCGGGAAAGCCAGGTTGTCGTACACCGTCATGGTGTCGTAGATCACCGGGAACTGGAACACCTGGGCAATATTACGCTCTTCCGGCGGCAGCTCGTTCACGCGGTGGCCATCGAACAGCACGTCGCCTTCTGAAGGCTCCAGCAGACCGGAAATGATGTTCAACAGAGTTGATTTACCGCAGCCCGACGGGCCGAGCAGTGCATAAGCGCCGCCCTGGTGCCACACGTGGTCCATCTGACGAATCGCGTAATCGCTATGGCTGCTAGGGGTTTTGCTGTAGCTGTGTGCCAAGCCTTTTAAGGTAATCTCAGCCATGGGCAACGCTCCCTTGAGCAGAAGAGGGGATATGCACGGTGCTGCCCTGTTTATCAAAGGCGTACAGCTGATGCGTCGGGAAGTAGACGTTAATCGCGTCGTTCACGTGAAACTCATGGATACCTGCCAAGTGAAGCACCAGCGGGAAGCGTTCATGACGCACGTGCAAAAACGTTTCGGAACCGCTGATTTCCGCAACGTCGACCAGTACCGGCAGTTCTAGATCATCGGCAGACTGAGGTTTAAGGGTGATATGCGAGGCGCGTACGCCAAAGTCGTAATCGCCCGGTGTGAGCCGCTGAAGGCCGGGGTCGCAGGGGAAGTGCAGCGACTGGTCGAAAGTGATTTCCGTCGCGGTCAGCTTTCCGGGCACGATATTGATCGGCGGTTCGGAGAACATCTCGGCGCTATGACGACCGTTGGGCTCACGGTACACCTGTTCGGTGGGGCCGTACTGCAGTAGCTTGCCTTCATGCAGTACCGCCGTATTGCCGCCTAGAGCAAGCGCCTCGTTGGGTTCGGTGGTGGCGTAAACGGCAATACAGTTGCGCGCCTTAAACAGCTCGCGTAGCTCATCGCGTAGCTCTTCGCGCAGTTTGTAATCCAGGTTCACTAGCGGTTCGTCGAACAGAATCAGGTCGGCATCTTTGACTAGCGCCCGGCCCATGGCGGTGCGCTGCTGCTGCCCCCCTGAGAGCTCTTGGGGGTAGCGGTCGAGCAGATGTTCGATATGCAGCATTTCAGCAATACTGCCAACACGGCGGTCAATTTCCTGTTGAGGCGTGTTGGCCAGCTTTAAAGGGGAGGCGATATTGTCGCGAACCGTCATGCTTGGGTAGTTGATGAACTGCTGGTAGACCATGGATACGTTGCGTTTGCGAACCGAAACGCCGGTGACATCTTTGCCGTCCATGAAGATACGCCCGCGGGTGGGCTGCTCTAAGCCTGCCATTAGACGCATGAGCGTGGTTTTACCCGCCAACGTGCGTCCCAGCAATACGTTAAAGGAACCGGGTTCCAATTCGAGGTTAACCCCACTGATATGGGACTGACCCCCGACGACGTGGTCGATATTTTGCAAATGTAAGGACATGCCGATCTCGCTAGCGTCGTTGTTATTGATAGGTGGTATCGATAAATGGCGTAGTGCGCTGATCGCGAGGGAGGGTGGCTGGCCGTACTTATTGGGCGTTTATTGTGTGGCAACCAACCCGTGCGATATTTTCATTAACGAAAGGCTAGTTGATCATTTGCGAACTTGCAACGCTTTTGATGGCCGTTTGTATTCGCTTTTAGGCGTAGAAAAGAGCAAAAAAGCGATTTTTCAAACGGCTGACAAAACGGTGTGGTGCGCCATGATTGGCTCTGGGTGTCGCGCATGTTCGTTTGCTTCGTTTTAGAACATAGAAAGAGGGCAAAAAAAACCGGCCCAGAAAGGGCCGGTAGGTTGGGAGGTGTCGGGAGTAGGCTACTTGACGCTGGTTTCTGTTGGCGAAGAGGCCTTGGCCGGTGCCGCGTTATGGTCAATCAGCGTCGACTTATCGTTGGCAAAGGCGTCGTAGGCAAAGTCATCGACGGTCAGCATTTCTAGCACTTCGGCTTCAAACGTGCGCATAAAGGCGGCGTCTTCTTCATTGATCAAGCCTTTTTCAAGCGCTGCCTCTACCCGTGCTTCGGGGTGGAGTGCCGTTTGCGGCAGTTCCCCTTTGGTATAGGCCTTGTTCACCGTGCGGTAAATCACTTCCGCGCGTTCATAATCCCCTAGCAGAGCGTTATAGCGGGCCAGCGGATTGCTAACGGTGCCGTCATCTTTGTCCCAGGTGTTGGCAAGCAGCTTGCTACGCAGCGCGCTATGGGTAGACACCCGCTGGGCAATGTCGCGGGCCAAGTCATCGTGGGGTTTGTTCCAGCGGCGGCCGGTGGGCATCACCACAACTTTCAATACTTTACCCAGCGCACGGTTTGGCAGGTTGTCAAAAATCTCAACAAAGGCCTGCTCTGCGCGGTTTAGCAGGAACTGCATGCTGTAATGCAGTAGGGCTTCTTCGCCTTCTACTTTATTGCCGTTATGCCACTGCTTGAGCACCATAGAAGCAAGGTAGAGGTTGGAAAGGATATCGCCCAGGCGAGCGGAAAGCATTTCGCGTTTTTTCAGCGTAGAGCCGAGGCTGGCCATCGCAGCATCCGCACACAGGCCGAAACCGGCGGAGAGGCGAGCGATATCTTGGGCATAACCGACAGCGGGGCCGCTAAACGGAACGCTCGGTTTGCCAAGGCCTAGTCCTAGCGTGAAGGCGCGCGCCGCGTTGCCAAAGATTAAGCCTGCATGGCCGAAGAAGGCCTTATCGAAGGCTTTCACATCGTTGGCATCTTTGGCAGCCAGCTCTTCCAGCACGTAAGGATGGCAACGAATCGCGCCCTGACCAAAGATCATCAGGTTGCGGGTCATGATGTTCGCGCCTTCAACGGTAATGGCCACTGGGTTAGCGCTATAGCCAATACCCAGATAGTTACGCGGGCCAAGCGTCACTGCTTTACCACCGTGCACGTCCATCGCATCGCTAAGCAGTACGCGCTGGAACTCGGTTAGTTGGCTTTTCAGGATGGCAGAGGGTACCGCTGGCTTTTCGCCATGGTCGATCAGGTTGGCGGTTTGGTACACCGTGGCTGCCGAAATGTAGGCCAATGACGCCATGCGGGCCAGAGGCTCTTGCACGCCTTCCATCTCGGCCACCGGTACGTTGAACTGACGACGCACGCGGGTAAAACCGCCGCTCCAACCCAGTGCATAGCGCGCGGTGCCGGTGGCACCGGAGGGCAGCGTGATGCAGCGGCCAATCGAGAGACACTCCACCAGCATACGCCAGCCTTGGCCGATCATATCCGGGCCACCGATAATGGTGTCCAGCGGTACGAACACGTCTTTACCCTTAATCGGGCCGTTCATAAACGGGCTGCCAATCGGGTGGTGGCGACGGCCAATGTCCATACCCTGAGTATCCCGGGGGATCAGCGCCAGGGTAATGCCGCGATCTTCTTCATCGCCCAGCAGCTTTTCCGGGTCGAAAAGGCGGAATGCTAGGCCAACAACCGTAGCGATGGGGGAAAGGGTAATCCAGCGCTTCTCAAAGTTGAGTCGCACGCCCACCACTTCTTCACCGTCAATGACTTGTTTGCATACCACACCGGTATCCGGCAGTGAGGTCGCGTCAGAACCCGCGCGGGGGCCGGTGAGGCCGAAGCAGGGAATTTCGCGGCCATCGGCCAGGCGGGGCAGGTAGTGGTCTTTCTGCTCTTGGGTGCCGTACTTCAGCAGCAGTTCGCCTGGGCCGAGAGAGTTGGGCACGCCTACAGTCACCATCAGGGTTTCGTTGGCGGAGAGCTTCTGCAGCACCATGGATTGCGCCTTGGCAGAGAAGCCCAAACCGCCGTACTCCTTCGGAATAATCATGCCGAAGAAGCCTTCTTTTTTCAGGTAGTCCCACAGCTCTTGGGGCAGGTCGGCGCGCTCACGGGCGATATCCCAGGCGTTGCACATGCCAGCGGCTTTTGAGCATTGGTTGTCTAAAAACGCCTGCTCTTCGTCACTTAGGCCGTCGTCTTTGAAGTCGAGCAGCGATTGCCACTGGGGCTTACCTGAGAAAAGCTCTCCATCCCAGGAAACGCTGCCCGCTTCCAGCGCGGTGCGCTCGGTAGCCGATACTTTCGGCGCTACCTTTTTGAAAGTGGCAAAAATACGCGGGGTTAGCCATTTGCTGCGCAGTGCAGGAAGGCCCGCCACGGCTACTGCGGCGGCGGCAATGAGTAGCAACGTGCCTATGATCGGTGCGCCTAACACTACGCCAATTAAGCCCAGTACGCCTAGTAGGGCAAGGGCAGCGGTGGCACCTGCCTCGCGGCGCATCACCACGAGCAAGCCCGCAACGGCCAGCACGATAAGTAGTAAGGTGAGCATGGGGGGATCTCCGTGGATGGTTATTAATGAACGTATTTAAACGTATGTTTGAATATTCGCAGAGACGCCTGTCTAAGTGCAAGCATTTCACCGTTATACGTTCGCTATATACGCTTTACTGTAGCGCAGTTGGGGCATAAAAAAACGCCATGGCGCTAGGCCATGGCGTTTTATCAAAGGCGAGTGTGTCACTTACGCCTGCTTTGCCGGTGCTCCGTTAGCAACGTAGTACTCAACGTTAGCGCGGGGCAGCGGCTCGCGACCCCGAATACGGTCGGCGATTTTTTCTGCCAGCATGATGGTTGGCGCGTTCAGGTTGCCGGTAGGAATGACCGGGAACAGTGAGGCATCCACCACGCGCAGCCCTTCAAGCCCATGTACGCGGCCTTGGGCGTCGGTGACGGCCATCTCGCCTTCGCCCATGCGGCAGCTACCGCAGGGGTGGTAGGCGGTTTCGGCGTGCTGCTTGACGAAGCTATCAAGCTCTTCGTCGCTCTGCACGTCTGGGCCGGGGGCGATTTCCCTGCCTCGGTATTGATCAAACGCAGGTTGGGCGATGATCTCACGGGTTAAGCGAATCGCATCGCGGAACTCTTCCCAATCTTTCTCTTTGGCCATGTAGTTGAACAGAATGCTCGGTGCCGCGTGGGGGTCTTTGGACGTCAGACGAATACGACCACGACTTTCTGAACGCATGGAACCTACGTGGGCCTGGAAGCCATGCGCTTGAACGGCACTCTTGCCGTTGTAGCTAATGGCGATAGGCAGGAAGTGGTACTGCAGGTTCGGCCACTCCTCTTCATCACGGCTGCGAATAAAGCCACAGGACTCAAACTGGTTGCTGGCACCCACGCCGGTGCCGTTAAACAGCCATTCGGCACCAATTTTCGGCTGGTTGTACCACTTCAGCGCCGGGTAGAGGGAAATAGGCTCTTTGCACTCGTACTGAATGTACATTTCCAGGTGGTCTTGCAGATTTTCACCGACGCCGGGTAGGTCGTGCACCACGGGAATGCCCAGCTCTTTCAGCCACTCCGAATTACCGACGCCTGAGCGCTGGAGAATCTGCGGTGAGGCAATTGCGCCGCCACACAGCAATACTTCACGGCGTGCGCGTGCCTGCTGGGGCTGGCCTTTCTGCTCGTAGCGTACGCCGACGGCGCGCTTACCATCGAACTCAATGACATCGGTGACGGCGTGAGTTTCGATGGTTAAATTGCTGCGCTGTTTGGCAGTGTCCAGGTAGCCACGGGCAGTAGAGGCGCGGCGGCCCTTCGGCGTTACAAAGCGGTCCATGGGGCCGAAGCCTTCCTGCTGGTAGCCGTTGACGTCGTCGGTTTCCGGGTAGCCAGCCTGTTTGCCCGCTTCGATAAAGACACGGTAAAGCGGGTTGTTGCCTGCTTTGGGTGTGGTCACGCTGACCGGGCCATCGCCACCGTGGAAGTCGTTCGGGCCGATATCGCGGGTTTCGCACTTTTTGAAGTAGGGCAGGCAGCTTTGGTAGTCCCACTCTTCCAAGCCGGGCTGTTTGGCCCAGTTATCGTAATCCAGGGCATTGCCGCGGATGTAGCACATGCCGTTGATCAGCGATGAGCCGCCAAGACCCTTGCCACGGCCACACTCCATGCGACGGTTGTCCATGTGCGGTTCGGGGTCGGTTTCAAACGCCCAGTTATAGCGCTTGCCTTGCAGTGGGTAGGCCAGGGCTGCGGGCATTTGGGTACGAAAATCGAAACGATAGTCAGGGCCACCGGCTTCCAACAGCAGCACGCTGACATCGCTATCTTCGGTCAAGCGAGTGGCGAGTACGTTACCCGCAGAGCCAGCGCCGATAATAATGTAATCAAATTCACGTGGTTGAGACATCAATGTTTCTCTCATCAAGAGGGTAATAAGCGGGCACAGGTAGACAAGATGTAAAAATGCCTATCTGTGCCGCCATGTTTGAGAGTGTTGATTCAGTCGTTAAAACACTGACTCAAACGGGCCCATCTCGATCTGTACGGACTTGGTCTGGGTGTAGTGATTCAGCGTTTCCACCCCGTTTTCACGGCCAATGCCGGACTCTTTGTAGCCACCGACCGGCATCTCAGAGGGAGATTCGCCCCAGGTGTTGATCCAGCAGATGCCTGCTTCCAGCTGGTGAATCACGCGGTGCGCGCGGTTCAGGCTTTCGCTGAACACGCCCGCGGCCAGGCCGTACTTGGTGTCGTTGGCGCGGCGGATCACTTCGTCTTCGTCATCAAAGGCGAGTACTGACATCACCGGACCAAAGATCTCTTCTTTAACAACGCGCATCTCATCGGTGCAGTCGGTGAACACGGTAGGGGCAGCCCAGGCGCCTTTGGCCAATTCTCCGCTGTTCCACGCTTCGCCACCGGCCAGTACACGCGCTCCTTGCTCTTTGCCAAGCGCAATGTAAGAGAGCACTTTTTCCTGATGCTCAAAGCTCACCAGCGGGCCAAAGTTGACGCTTGGGTCCATCGGGTCGCCTGCTTTGATGCGCGCCACGCGCTCTACCAGCTTGGCCTCAAACGCCTCTTTGACGCTGCGCTCGACAAACACACGAGTGCCGTTGGTGCAGATTTGGCCGCTGGAGTAGAAGTTCGCCATCATGGCGGCATCGGCTGCGCGGTCGAGGTCGGCATCTGCAAACACGATTAGCGGTGACTTGCCGCCCAACTCCATCGTCACGTCTTTCAACGTAGAGCCACCGGCCGCTGCCATGACCTTCTTGCCTGTGCCCACTTCACCGGTGAACGAGACTTTGGCAATGCCTTCGTGTTCGGTCAGCATGGCGCCTACGCGGCCATCGCCCTGAACGACGTTAAACACACCGTCTGGCAGGCCTGCTTCGGTGAAAATTTCGGCAAGCTTAAGCGCCGTTAGCGGGGTGACTTCACTGGGCTTGAACACAATCGCATTGCCAGCGGCGAGCGCAGGAGCGGCTTTCCAGCAGGCAATTTGAATCGGATAGTTCCAGGCACCAATCGCACCAATGACACCTAGCGGCTCGCGGCGGGTGTAAACAAACGAGCTATCGCGCAAGGGAATTTGGCTGCCCTCAATCGCCGGGGCAAGGCCTGCGTAGTACTCCAGAGCATCGGCACCGGTCACGATATCGACGCTGGCGGTTTCGCTAATGGGCTTGCCGGTATTGCGGGTTTCTAGCTCAGCAAGCTCGTCATTACGCTCACGAAGAAGTGCTACGGCACGCAGCAGGATGCGTGAGCGCTCCATACCGGTCATGGCGGCCCATTCGCGCTGGCCACGCTGCGCTGCTTGAACGGCGCTGTTGACATCGGCTTGGCTCGCCTGGCCGATAGTGGCCAACAGGCTGCCGTCGTAAGGATTGGTAACGGTAAATGTTTCGCCGGAGGTGGCATCAACCGGGCGACCACCAATATAGAGGGGTTGTACGTTTTGAACGGCCATGTTGATCTCCTTAATAAAAATCGGCAGTGGATGCGTCTTGATAGCATCCGTAATGAGTCAGTAACTGGTCGAGATAGGTGTGCGCAAGATGGCGCGCTTCTGCGGCATCCAGGCCTTCGGGCGTTAATGCTCCGCGCAGCCATAAACCATCAATCATGGCGGCTAGGCCACGAGCGGCGTTGCGGGCATCGGCTCTTGGCATTACCCGTTGAAACTGATGGCAAAGATTGGCGTAAAGACGACGGTCGTTCACATACTGAAGCCGCTGAAGTACGGGCTTGTGCATGCTGCTGGCCCAGAAGGCTAACCACGTCTTAGCGGCGGGGCCGGTGACCTGGGTACGATCAAAGTTGCCTTCAATAATGGCGCCAATGTGCGCACGCGGTGAATCGTCTTCTAACGCATGGCGTCGCGCGGCCACGGCATCGCTTAGATCCGTCAAAATTTGGCGCATGGTAGCCTCAAGCAGGCCATCTTTTCCGCCAAAGTAGTGGCTAATAATGCCCGCGGAAACCCCTGCGTGTCGGGCGATGCGCATCACCGTCGCTTCGGCAAGGCCAACCTCATCAATGGCCGCCATGGTGGCCTTGATTAACTGCTGGCGGCGTATTGGTTCCATTCCCACCTTAGGCACAGCTATCTCCTAATGACGTTGAATGCCCATTGGCTCCTCACCTTGAAAAGCAGGAGTAGGCATGATTACCTGAGTATGATGGCATTTTTTTATTGAACGTTCAATCAATAAAAGTATGCCTGATCGCTTCTCACCTCTGCGTCTGTTGTTTGCAGAGCGTGTGTCAATAAAACAGATCATGAGGGAAGAGCTTTATGAAACAAGTAACAACGCGTCGTTTGGGCACTTTATTCATCACCGCTTTTTTACCAGTCACGGCGTTTGCCAATGAATGCAGTAGCGTTCGTTTTGCTGAGGTGGGTTGGACAGACATAACGGCAACCACGGCGCTGGCCAGCGAAGTGCTCGAAGCGCTTGGCTACGAGCCCCGTGTGGATACTGTCTCGGTGCCCATCGCTTATGCAGGTATGCGTAATAACGATTTTGATGTGTTCCTGGGTAACTGGATGCCTTCCATGGCTTCGATCAGCGACCCGTACATTGAGCGAGGGGAGGTTGAGCGTCTGACCGCCAATCTCAAAGGTGCTAAGTACACTCTCGCCGTGCCGCAGTATGTGTATGACGCTGGCGTGACTTCTGTTAACGATTTAGCCGAGCATGCAGAACAGTTTGAGCAGCGCATTCACGGCATTGAAGCAGGTAATGACGGTAACGAGCTCATCCAGCAGATGATTGATGATGACGCCTATGGGCTAGGTGACTGGCAAGTAGTTGATTCCAGCGAGGCGGGTATGCTGGCGGAGCTAGGCGCACGGGTTCCGAATGAGAAGTGGATGGTGTTTCTGGGCTGGGAGCCGCATCCGATGAACAGTAACTACGAGATGGCGTATCTCTCCGACGCGGATGATTATTTCGGTCCTAACTTAGGTGGGGCGACGGTTTACACGAATACCCGCGCAGGGTTTGTGGAGTCCTGCCCGAACGTCGGTGAGTTGCTGAACAACATGACATTCACGCTGGAGATGGAAAACCAGCTGATGAGCGCCATCATGGACGAGGGTGTCGAACCTCGCGAAGCGGCGCGTACGTATCTCAATGATCACCCGGAAGTACTCGAGGCTTGGCTAGAAGGCGTGACCACGCGTGAAGGCGAAGAAGCACTGCCTGTTGTCAAAGCAGCGCTGTAAGCCCGTTTGCGCTTAGTGAGTCGCACGATGAAAAAAGGCAGGCCGTTTCGGCTTGCCTTTTGTCACTCATATAGGCATACTCTGCACCCGCTGATGTCGAAAAGGCTACGTAGCTCAGCTGGTTAGAGCACATCACTCATAATGATGGGGTCCCCTGTTCAAATCAGGGCGTAGCCACCAATCAGCGCAAGTATGTAGTTCATAAGCATACGACTATGGTGGCCCCTTAGGTCCTCCCGCAACGCTAAACTGCGAACCCCGCCAGGCCCGGAAGGGAGCAACGGTAGTGGTGGCTGCGTGTGCCGGGATGTGGCTTTTGGGGCCGCCTCCATTTCTAGTGTCGTTTCCGGTCTGTTTTGACATAAATTCCGGATAAAATGACATAATTTGCGGTTTCTCGTGACATAACCTATTTTTGTAGTAAACCTACGAAATGGGGTGTTGTCATGTACAGGCGCAAGCTCCGTCATTCCCGTGTCAAGAACCTCTACAAATTTGCTAGCTTCAAACTGTTTCAGCTCATACTGTAGAGCCCTCTCTAGAATTTGATGCCTGCTTTCATTTTGAATATTTATCTCATGTTAAAGCTTTTATTGTCAGGCCTTGGGTTTTATTTATTTAATTAAACCTGAATCCGTGAAGCCGGCGCCGACACTTTCCCTATCACCGCCAGCGAGCACTTTTTGATCATTCGCCCCGTGCAAGTTGGCTTTCGCAAGCC
>NZ_JAMZBE010000047.1:0-24051 GCF_024158645.1 Halomonas sp. 707B3 | reverse complement strand
GGTCGGCCACCCAGAGCAGTTGGCCGTCCGCTTCGTCGGTGATCCGATGGCCAATACGGTAGTGCCACAACGCTTTGCGCAGTGTCTGTGTGTCTGCGCCCGTGGGTAAGAGCATGACTGGATGCATGGCATCTCCCTTATAACCAAGTAGTTGTCGCGCTTAAGCGCCGTTTTACCAACGGATAAACAAAAAAAATCCGGCGGAGGGGGCCGCCGGATAAAAGCAAGGGATCATTCAAGGGAACACTTACTCTGATAACCGGCAGCTAGGTTAGTTCAGCAGTTTTGCAAAAATTATGTAACCATGTGTAAATCATCCACAGCACGCTTAATCAAAATCTATTTCCCAGGGTTTGGGCAGCGCACGCTCCTCTTTAGGTACTTGAATCCATACGAAATGATCAGCGTTCAACTGGGTTTCACCGCTCCAACGATAGGCAACCAAACGGCCAAACTTTACGGCGCTATAATCCAGGCAAGCGATATTTGCGGCAGGCAGAGCGGGAATTCCTTCGCACCAGTAGTGGCCAATAAATAGCGGCGGCTGCTCTGGGCCGTAATAACTTAGCCGCTCTCGCTCACTGTCGGTGAGTGGTCGCGCTTCCAAATCGCCGGGCAGGTTATCTGGCTGAAATACCACATCTCCCCACTGCTGCGGGTTAGCTGCCCAAAAGTGGGCGCGAAAGCTTTGTCGGGTAAAACCGTCCCCCGAGTGAATCGCGACACCTTTTGGTAACCGGATATGGGGGCCACGGGTAAGACGATCAAGGATTCGATACGCCTGGGAGCCTGGGTCGTTGGACTCTACCAGAAACTGATCATCCATTCTGGCAGTCGGTAAGCGCTGCTTGAGCTCGCTGATCAGCGCATCATCCCAACACGCGTGTACCACGCGAATACCGTCTAGCTCTAGAAACAGCGGAATGGTTTTGAACCAGGCCAGCGTGTCTTCCCACTCGTTGGTATGGTGGCGATACTGATCAAGAGTGTCTTGAATAATGCGGTTGTGGCGCGGGGTATGTTCGCGCAGCCAGCGCTTGTGGCTGCCAGAGGGCGCGGGATGGGTATAGGCCAACGCGTTATACTCGTGATTGCCCATCACAATATGCGCTTCGCCCGCCTCTACCATGCGCCGTGCAATGGTCACTGCCAAGCGAATACGCGGCCCGCGATCAATCAGGTCGCCTAAAAAAATCACTTTGCGCCGCGGGTGGCGATAAACACCGCCGCGCTGGTGGTAGCCAAGCTTTTCCAGCAGTGCCGCTAGCGTGGCACCGCAGCCGTGGATATCACCAATTAAGTCGTAACCCTCCATATTAATCCCCTAGCCGGTGGCTCCAGCCGAGTTTACTGCGCAGCACGTCATAGAAGTTGTGCCCAATGGGATGCACTAATTGAACGCGCTCCGGCTTACGGGTGATAACCAAGACATCGTCAGGCTTGGCCACCGCGCGGGTTTGCCCGTCGCAGCTAATATGGGGGTAGGTCTGATTGGTTTCGCCAATATGAATGCGTATTTCGCTGGCCGCATCAATCACAATGGGCCGACTGGAGAGCGTGTGCGGGAACATCGGCACCAGCGTCACCACATCCAACTTCGGGTGCATAATCGGCCCACCACCGGAAAGCGCATAGGCGGTAGAGCCGGTTGGAGTGGCGACAATCAACCCATCGCTGCGCTGGCTGTAGACAAACTGCCCATCGATAAACAGTTCAAACTCAATCATGCGGACCGCTTTACCGGGGTGCACCACAACTTCGTTAAGCGCGTCGCCATTTCCTACGGCGACCCCATTGCGGTAGAGCACGGCATCCAGCAAGAAGCGCTCTTCAACCTCAAACTCCCCCGCCAGCACTTCGCCTACCCGGGTCTCTAACTCATCGGGAGAAATATCCGTGAGGAAGCCAAGCCGCCCACGGTTAACGCCTAAAATGAGCGTACCACTGCGGCACAGGGTGCGTGCAGCGCCTAACAAGCTGCCATCGCCGCCCACCACAATCACTAAATCGCACAGTTCACCCAACATGCGGCGGCTAGCTTCAGGTAAGCCGTGTTGGGGCAGCGCCGTGGCGGTGCGGTCTTCGATGAGTACCTTATAGTCATGTTCCGTTAAGTAACGGACCAAGCGTTGAAGCGAGTCGACAACTTTGTCGCTGCCTAAGCGGCCAATCAAGCCAATCGTCTTGAACGGCTTCACTGGATGACTAAGGCTACCGGGGTTGGAACCTGACGATGTGGTATTAGACATGGGCGACTCTCGCTAGCATCAGCCCACATTATGGAGAGGAAGGCAGTATCGAGCAAATCACCCGGTGCGCCAGAGGTAAGCCTTGCGCACCGGGAAAAATCAGCGGTTTAGCTTAGGCAGCCGCCACCTTGCGGCGCTGCAGCCACCAGTGGTTTAGCCACAGCGAAGCGCCCATGATCGCCGCCCCCAAAAGCAGCTTGCCCACATCAGCATCGCGGTTCCAAATCACCAGGTTAACGACCAAACCAGCCGGCACCAGCGCATTGTTCATAATCGCCAGGGTGCCCGCATCTACCTTGGTTGCACCTTGGTTCCAGGCAAAATAGCCAACGCCCGATGCCACCAGCCCCAACCACGCCAATACGCCCCACTGCAGAGTGGTGGATGGCAGCGCGGCGCTATTACCAAACAGCAAGAAGGCAGGCAGCGCTACCAGCATAGCCCCGATAAAGAACCAGCCAAACACGTTATGCCAAGCAAGAGTGGGCGGTAGGTCTGCCGCTAGGCGGCGGTAACCGACTTGGCCGATGGCGAAACATAGGTTAGCGCCCTGCACGACCAAAAAGCCGAGCCAGAAGCCGCTGTCGATGCCGTCGTAACGAATCACCCCGGCGCCTAGTACTGCCAAAATAGCTGTTACCAAATAGATCGGCGTAAAGCGTTTGAACATCAGGTCATCCAACAACGCGATATACACCGGCGTAAAGATGGTAAACAGCAGCACCTCAGGCACGGAGAGTAGCAAGAAGGAGTGATAAAAGAAGGTGTACATGATGCCTAACTGAATCGCGCCCAGCGCCATCAATGCCAAGCGCTGCTTACCGCGCAGCAGGCTTGGGCGCAGAAAAGGTAGGAACACCAGCATTGCTAGGGTCACGCGGACCAGCACGGCAAAGTAGCTATCAACCTGACCCGCCAAATACACACCAATTAAAGAGAACGAAAACGCCCAGAGCGCCGTTACGCCAACCAAATAGCCCATCAGTAAACCTCAAACAAGAAGAAAGTTGACGGGGATTATACGCCTTTAGAATCCCCTGCCAATGGGCCAAAAGCGTAAGGCGGTTTTTACCGTTTATTCAGCCAAACAAGTGCATAGACAACACCGGGCAACCAACCTATTAGCGTCAGCACGACACTGATTAACACACGCTGGGCCCCGCCTTCGGTTAAACCAACGGCTAAGGGCGGTAGCAGCACGGCCAGGGCGCGATAAGCTAGCTGTAAGTTGGCAGGTTCTTTCGCGGGTGTGGCGGGTGGTTCTGGTGAAGCTTTTTCTTCAGGGGCTATAGGCTTCGCTGAGGGGGTAAAGTGCCCAACGGCCGCTTGTGCTTTCTCGGCCTGCTCCTTTTCATGGGCAAGCGCTTTACGGTGCGCCTCTTTATCTATTTTTTGCTCTAGGGTGTCTGCGCCCTCTGCCAAGTCGTCGTGGTAGCGCTCCCAATCTTCCCAGTCGTAGGGTGTTCCCGACTTGGGCCGATGACTGCCTGCGCCACGGGCACGCTCCCAGGCTTTCTCTTCCAGCGTATTGGGCCTGTCAGGGTCTCGATCTAGGCCAACGCCTTTACGGTTCAGATATTCACGAGCATCCATAACGACTCCTCACAGCATTTGAAGCGGACTTGAAAAATTGGCAAAGCGTTGAATAGAGACAGTATGGGGGCAGCACAGGGTGAGTTAAATCACCTACAGTAAGAGAATCGGCAGTGGCCTGTCGATCACGTTAAGGAGTGCTCCAATGAATAAAAAAATCCCGGATACCGTACGCGATATTATGTCCCGCGACTGCTACCGCGTCTCTGGAGAAACGTCTATCACTACCCTTGCCCAAGGGCTTGCCCTGCACCGTTTGCCGGGCGCCCCGGTGGTGGATACGGCTGACCGCTTAATCGGCTTTATCTCTGAGCAGGATGTTTTAGGCCGCGTGCTGGACAGCATCTACCACGATGACGAAGCACCACTGGTCAGAGAGTTGATGCGCCAAGACGTGCTCACTACTTCTCCGAATAAAAGCATTACTGACTTGGCGCAAGAAATGCTGGGCGCCAAGCCTAAGATTTATCCGGTCGTTGAGCAGCAACGGTTAATCGGCATCGTCACCCGGCGGGATATTCTGATGGCACTACTGACTATTCGCCGCCACTAGCCATGGCGTTTTCGCTACCGGTTAACTCGCAGACAAAAAAAACCGCTGCTTGAAACAAGCAGCGGAAGCAAGGGATCGAAAACAATAGCCAGAACAACACTATTAGCGACTGCTATCGCGATGTTGTCTGTACACACTCAGACACCCTGCAGAGAAAAAGTTCGCAAAAGGTTAAAATTTTCGTCTCAGCAGGCGCAGGCGTATACTAGGTGGCTATTCTCAACTGGGCGCATAAGCTGGCGTCTATCCTGATGTGGCCAGGAGCTATGCATGGCACTTTACTTACTGGTGTTTGGCGTTTGTTTACTGGTAATGGGGGCTGTGTTGCTGGTGCTGATGAACGCAGGAACGCCTCGCTACCGCACCGAGCCCAAGGATCTGATCGCGCTGTTTGATAAGGCGCTGGAGAGCAAGGTCAGCGAGACCGAGTGGAATGCTCTGATTGGCTACCCTATCCGCCATGATGAGTATTTAGACAACGTTCGCCGCCGTGCCTCACACCTAATGGATACACACGGGCGACGCTGGCAGATTGCTCAGGGCAAGCCGCTCCTCAACCAAGAGGGTTACGCGGAGCTAAAAGCATTACGTGATCATTTAGCGGCACATACAGCGCTTCGTCAGCGCTACTAATAGAGCAGCAGCGACGAGGAGAACCGTATGCCGAGTACCATTCGTCAAATACCCCTGGAAACGGCGACGAAGCATCACTCCCATGACTTCCATCAGATAGTGATCACGCTATGTGGCTCTTCTGAATTTGAAATCGAGGGGTTGGGTGGCCGTGTAAACGCTTTTTCCGGCTGCATCGTGCCTGCTAACCACGAGCACTACTATTCTGGCAACGGCCATAATCGTCAGTTGATTCTAGATTTACCAGAAGATGCTCCCGCTTTGACGGGTGAGCACCGTGAATTGGTGGCGCTATTTGATGCGCCGCGCTTTTTTGCCTTAGACAGCCCGCTGCGCCACTATCTTACCTTTGTCGAGAGCGAACTGGCCCGAGGATTAGACAACTCTGCCACCTCGTTTCAGCAAGACCGCCTAGCGGCCACGCTGTTAGGCTCGCTAAAAGCCCGCCTAGGTGCCTCAGGGAGCGCTGCCCAGCGACGCATTGACCTTAACCAGATTGACCGGTTTATCTGCCGTCACTTAGCCGATGAACTGCGGGTGGCCGACCTGGCCAAGCTCGCCTGCCTTAGCGAAGCACATTTTTCTGAGCGTTTTCGCGTCCAAACCGGCCTCTCCCCCTGGCAGTATGTACGACGGCAGCGGCTTCACGCGGCGCGCCAGTTGGTCATGCAAAGTCGTTTGCCACTTACCGATATCGCCATACAAACAGGGTTTGCCAACCAGAGCGCACTTTCCCACGCGTTTCGCCGCAGCTACGGAGCCTCGCCGCGCCAGCTACGCCAAGGCTTTGCCAGCCCCTCCTTAGATACCAACAATCGTTCAACGGCTCATTCAACGGCGTTATCATCCTCAGCCACCCCCGCAGGGGCAGGCGTGCTCTCGTCTCGCTGATATTACGTTGGTGGGTGTAGTAAAAAAGTCGCGTTGTTTGCCGCTAGCGAGCCGCACCCAACTCTACTAAAGTCGTAAATAGGCACAGCTTGCCGTGAAATTGACACGTTTTGCCACGAAAACGACATACACCTAACGACGGCTAGCTCTACATTCGAACGTCAGTCTGGGCATCTGCCCTGCCATCACTTTTTAAACGCTAGCTGACACAGCTATTCGTTCAAGCTGTTCGTTTCAGACCTGTCTTACGGGGGCCTCAATGCTCAATGCTAAAAAAATGCGTGACCCTGCCACCTGGCAAACCGACCTTGATACGCTAATGCAGCGTGTCAGCGAACACTATATCGTCGATGAAGATGCCTACGTCAGCGAGCTGATTAAACTGCTGAACGCCGACCAAGACGATTTTTCGCGCATTGAGGCCAACACGGCAGCGCTGGTGCGCGACGTACGCAACATGGATACCGCCGTTGATACTATCGACGAGCTGCTTCAACAGTACAGCCTGGATACCCATGAAGGCCTGATGCTGATGTGCCTGGCGGAAGCGATGCTGCGTATTCCAGATAAAGCCACCGCAGATGCGCTGATCGAAGACAAGCTAGGCCCAGCGGATTGGCAGTCCCATGTAGGCAAGAGCGAGTCGTGGATGGTTAACGCCTCGACCTGGGGCCTGTTAATGACCGGCCGCGTGCTGAAGCTGGACCACCCGAAAGAGGGCCAGCCCGCCCACTTTATTAACCGCATGGTTAATAAAGTGGGCGAGCCGGTGATTCGCCGGGCGATGATGGAAGCGATGAAAATCATGGGCAAACAGTTCGTGCTTGGCCGCGATATTAACGAAGCCCTGAAACGCTCTAAGCCGCTATTCAATAAAGGCTACACCTACTCTTACGACATGCTGGGTGAAGCCGCACGCACCCGCGACGATGCCAAACGCTACTTTGACGACTACGCCCGTGCCATTGAGCAAGTGGGCAAAGCGTGCAAATCTCTGGGCGACAAAACCCCGGCACCATCGGTCTCCATCAAACTCTCTGCCCTGCACCCCCGCTATGAGTTTGGCCGCCGCGAACAGGTACTGGCCGAGCTGGTAGATACCGTCATTCAACTGGTCACCAAAGCGCGCGAGCTGGATGTGGCTGTGACCATTGACGCTGAAGAAGTCGACCGTCTGGAGCTTTCTCTGGAAGTCTTCCGCGCGATTTACCAGAGCGACGCCGTCAAAGGCTGGGGCCACTTTGGCCTAGTGGTTCAGGCATACTCAAAGCGTGCGCTGCCAGTGCTGCACTACATCAACCGCTTGGCGGATGAGCAGGGCGATGAAATTCCGCTACGCCTAGTAAAAGGTGCTTATTGGGATAGCGAAATCAAAGAGTCTCAGCAGCTTGGTATCGATGGCTACCCGGTCTATACCCGCAAGGCGTGTACCGATGTGGCCTACTTGGCCTGCGCGCAGTTCCTACTGTCTGACGACACCCGTGGCCGCATCTTCCCTCAGTTTGCGACGCACAACGCCCACACCGTGACCACCATTCTGGAGCTGGCGAACCACGACAGCCGGCCGTTTGAATTCCAGCGCCTGCATGGCATGGGCGAAGCACTTTATGATGCGGCCCTTGAGCGTGCGCCTAAAGGCACCTACTGCCGCATTTACGCGCCGGTCGGTGCCCATAAAGACCTGCTGCCCTACCTAGTGCGCCGCCTGTTGGAAAACGGTGCCAACTCGTCGTTCGTTCACCAGATTGTCGACCCGGACGTGCCGGTGGAGTCGCTGTGCCAGCACCCTATCGAAACACTGCGCCAGCAAAAAACCTTCTACAACAAGCGCATCCCGCTGCCAAAAGACATCTACGGGCCGAAGCGCCGCAACTCCCGTGGGGTCAACTTAAACATCCGTAGCCACTACTACCCGCTGATGGAGAAAATGGCGACGTTCATGGATAAGCAGTACCCCACCAAGCCGCTGCTAGCGTTTGATGTGGCCGACGATAGCGCCAATACCCATAGCGTCACTTCGCCTTTCGACCGCCGCCAAACCGTCGGCAGCGTGCAGTGGACCAGCAAAGAGCAGGCAGCGAAAGCCCTCGACGCTGCCTGGGAAGCCTTCCCGCGCTGGGACGCGACTCCCGTAGCCGAGCGCGCAGCGATTGTGCGTCGGCTGGGCGACCTGATGGAAGAACACATGGCCGAGCTGATGGCGCTCTGCTCCCGTGAAGGCGGCAAGCTGCTCACTGACGGCGTCGATGAAATCAAAGAAGCGGTTGATTTCTGCCGTTACTACGCCATGCGCGCTGAAGAGTCGTTTGGCGAGCCCATCGAGCTGCCTGGCCCCACCGGTGAATCCAACCGCTTGATGATGGGTGGTAAAGGTGTTTTTGCCGCCATTAGCCCTTGGAACTTCCCGGTAGCCATCTTCTGCGGGCAAATCGTTGCCGCTGCGGTCGCAGGCAACACTGTTCTGGCGAAACCCGCCGAGCAAACCTCGATTGTCGCTAACCGCGTTATCGAGCTGCTATACGAAGCGGGCATGCCCCGTGATGTGGTGCAGCTGCTGCCGGGTGACGGCCCTACCGTAGGCAGTGTGCTGACCTCTGACCCGCGCATTACCGGCGTAGTGTTTACCGGCGGTACCGACACAGCACAGATTATCAACCGTGCTCTCGCCGCTCGTGATAACGCGCCGCTACCCACGCTGATCGCTGAAACCGGCGGTATGAACGCAATGATTGTTGATTCCACTGCCCTGCCTGAGCAGGTCGTAGTGGATGTGATTCAGTCTGCCTTCCAGAGTGCTGGCCAGCGCTGCTCGGCCCTGCGGGTGCTTTACCTTCAGGAAGACGTTGCTGACCGCGTTATCGAAATCCTCAAGGGGGCAATGAGCGAACTGCGCATTGGCGACCCTCGTGACCTGGGTACCGATGTCGGCCCGGTCATTGATGAAGACGCCCGTAAAGGCTTGATGGAGCACATCGAGAAGCTCAAAGGCGAGAACCGCTTAGTAGCCGAAACACCGATGTCTGCCGAGCACACCCAGCACGGCACCTTTGTACCGCCGGTCGCCTTTACCATTGACAGTATTGATGCCCTGACGCGCGAGCAGTTTGGCCCGGTGCTTCACATTGTGCGCTTCAAAGCACGCGAGCTTGATAAGGTCATCAATGACATTAACGGCCGGGGTTATGGACTGACCTTTGGGGTGCATAGCCGTAACGAATCCTTTGCCGCTGAAATAGCGCAGAAAATTCGGGTAGGCAATGTGTACATCAACCGTAATATCATCGGCGCTGTTGTTGGTGTTCAGCCGTTTGGTGGCCAAGGGCTGTCAGGTACTGGCCCTAAAGCAGGCGGGCCGCACTATTTGCAGCGCTTTGTGACCGAAAAAACGATTACTAATAACACCGCCGCCCTGGGTGGCAACGCGTCGCTTCTGGCGCTAGGCGATGAGTGAACGGCTCATCAATACTACTAACCTGAACTCCTGAAAAGGAACCGTCTCATGGTTGACAATAATAGAGCGATTGCCTTCACATTCGTGGCCCCTCCAGGCCGTGTGCTGGGCATAGGGAACATTGCACATAAACGTAGCCATAACCTCTCTAATGACATCCCTAGCGGTTACTCGCTAGGGTCAGCGACTTGAGTACGAAAAGGGGTTAACAACAACAAGACTGCGCGGCGGCCAACGTTACTTGGTCGGCGCAGGCACCTGTCGGAGCTAGCTCCGTCCTGATGAATTGGAGATATTTTATGGATATTGGCGTTTGGGTCAGCCTTTTTGCCTACTTTGCGCTCATGATTGCCATCGGCGTTTATGCTATGCGCAAATCGACATCTACGTCTGAGGATTACATGTTGGGTGGCCGTACCCTCAGCCCTAAAGTAGCCGCCCTGTCGGCTGGCGCGTCGGATATGAGCGGCTGGCTGCTACTGGGTTTACCAGGGGCGATGTTCGTCTCTGGCTTGGGTTCGGCCTGGATCGGGATTGGCCTATTTGTGGGCGCACTCTTTAACTGGATTCTGGTCGCGCCGCGCCTTCGTGAACAGACAGTTCACTATGGTAACGCGATTACCATTCCAGCCTTCCTAGCCAACCGTTTCCCCACTCGGGCGCTGTCGCTGAGAACGGTCTCCGCTATCGTCATCGTGATTTTCTTCGCCGTTTACACTGCTTCTGGCTTGGTCGCAGGCGGTAAGCTGTTTGAGAGCGCCTTTGCTGGCGTTATCAACATCGGCGGTATGAGCGACTACGCGGTGGGTGTGGTAATCACGCTGGGGGTGGTGCTGGCCTACACCGTGGTTGGCGGCTTTTTGGCCGTGAGCATGACGGACTTTGTGCAAGGCTGCATCATGATGCTGGCTTTGGTCATCATGCCTGCAGTAGTACTGTTTGGTGAAGGCGGTGGTGGCTTTACTCAAGCCTCACAGACCCTCAATGAAGTTGATCCCACGCTGCTGTCGTGGACTGAAGGGTTGACGTTCATTGGTTGGCTCTCTGCCGTTACCTGGGGCCTGGGCTATTTTGGTCAGCCGCATATTATCGTGCGCTTTATGGCTATCCGTACGCTGAAAGATGTTCCGATTGCCCGCAACATCGGCATGAGCTGGATGGCTATTTCCCTGATCGGTGCGGTCTCTCTCGGCATCTTTGGTCGCGCCTATGCGGTTCGCAATGGGATGGAAGTCCAAGACCCGGAAACGATCTTTATCATCCTGGCTGAGTTGCTGTTCCATCCGCTGATCACCGGCTTCCTCTACGCGGCCCTGCTTGCTGCCGTTATGAGTACTATTTCTAGCCAGCTGCTGGTGTCATCTTCATCACTGACCGAGGACTTCTATCGCCTGTTCCTGCGTAAAGAAGCTACAGACAAAGAGTGTGTAGCCGTAGGTCGTGTCAGTGTTGTGCTAGTGGGTCTGATCGCAGCCGTGATTGCCTCTGACCCGAACTCGCAAGTGCTGGGGCTGGTGAGTAACGCTTGGGCAGGTTTTGGTGCCGCCTTTGGCCCGCTGATTATCCTGTCGCTGATGTGGTCGCGTACAAACGGCGCAGGTGCTATCGCCGGTATGGTGGTGGGTGCTGCCACGGTTATGATCTGGATTGCGCTGGGCTGGAACGGCTCCTTCATGGGTGGCCCTGGCGTTTACGAGATCATCCCGGGCTTTATCGCTTCTTTCATTGCCATCCTGGCAGTAAGCAGCATGACCGCCGATGCTGGCGAGTATCAGCATATTGAACGCTAAACGAGCGTAACGTCGCTTAATTAGCCTAAGGCTTAACGGGTTGAAGTTAACCCGTTAAGCCTCCTCTTTTTTAGCCCCCTCCCCCTTCAGATATTTACCTTGCTAGGCGCTGAACTTATCAGTTCACAGCTCTTTGCCCTAGGTCAATAACGCTCCCTCGTTGGCTCGATACACTGGCTGTATGGTTTACGACAACTTTAAACCACTCACCCATCATGTTATCGGTCAGGAGCGACGCTATGCGCCATTTATCACTGCCTACCCTACTCGCCACTGGGCTTGCCGCTGCCACCTTAGCAGTTAGCAGCCAAGCCGTTGCCTATGGCGCTGGCGATTTCTTTACCCGCGTTGGCGTTGCCAACGTCGCGCCGAAAAGCGACAACGGCTCGCTCGCAGGTGGTGCCTTCGCGGTCGATGTTCAGGATAAAACCGACTTCGCTTTCACCCTGGGCTACCGTTTCCACGACAAGATGGGCGTGGAGCTGCTGGCTGCGCTCCCTTTCGAGCATGACATTGAACTCAACGGTGACAACCTAGCATCAACAAAGCACCTGCCGCCCACTCTAACGCTACAGTATTACCCACTGGGTGGTAGCGACTCTCAAGTACAGCCCTACGTGGGTGCGGGTATTAACTACACGCGCTTCTCCGATGAGAGCCTCGCCATTGGCGAGCTTGAGCTAGACGACTCATGGGGCGCGGCCGCTCAAGTGGGTGTTGATCTGCTCATTGATGACCACTGGGCACTCAACGCTGCTGCCTGGTACTTAGACATCGACACCGACGCCTCTATTAATGGCGCAGGTGCGGGCACCGTCGAGATTGATCCCATGGTGGTCATGGCAGGCTTGAGCTACCGCTTCTAGCTTCTAGCTCCCACCTTCGCTAACACGTAAAAAATGCCCAGAGCTTGCGCTCTGGGCATTGCTATTTGGTCTGGCTTACTCGCGTGGTTAACTCTCTGTGACCAGCTTGTCGACACGCTCCACCGCTTTCACTACCAATAGCTGATCGCTTGCTCTTACCTTCTCCTGCATTAAATACGCCGCCACTGCTGGAGCGACTTCACACTTGGCGGGCATGGCAGCCCCGGCATCAATGAGCGCATTTAAGCGGGCAACAAAGACATAGCGCACCCACTGGGGCAGCGACATGGTATCAATACAAAAAGGCTGCTGACTGGCAAAAGCGGCCGCATCTGGGGTGGGCGTGCGCCACAGATTAGCGGCCTTCATGGCGGCTTCAAGCTCAAGAAGCGCGGTTTGAAGCTGTTGATGGACGCTCATAAACACCTTATGGGTTGGTCATATTTAGCGTTCATTATCCCAACTCTGTGGGTAAGTTGCCACTCAAAGGCGTGCTCAATGGAGTTATTCACCGATTCACAGAAAACCTGCAAGAGGCTGTGGATAAACTATGGAAAGGTGTCGCCACCGCTAGTCTCACGCGGCTTACGCAAAGTTGCTCAATTTTTAACCACTTAGACAATAAAGCACGGATTAATCAGCGTTTGCGGCTGACAGTGGCAAGGCAGCAAGGTAGAGTGCAGGCTTGAAATGCGGAAGGATGTCATGCAGCCAATTAACACCCTTGATGAATTTTTTACACGCAGTGGCGCTGAGGTGTCGCTTTACCATATGGGGCGCAGAGTGACTACCTGCTCCAGGGAAACCCTGCGCGCGTTTGAAAATGCTGAGCAAGCTTGGCCAGAGCCTTGGCAGGGTCAGGCGCGCTTGGCCATTGTCTTTCGCCTAGGAGCGATGGAGGAGCCTGCTATCTGGTTTCTAGCGCTGCCGCTAGATGAACAGGGTATGTTGTCGCCCGCTCAGCGCGATGGCTTTATTAACCGCCTGCTGGAAACCCTGGGTCGCAATGCCGCTGCTTCTGACCCGAATGTGCTCGACGCTGCAGAATCAGCAGACGTAGACCATTTAATGAAGGATAATCCCCTGGCCTTTACGCCTGATATCACCTTTCAGGCTATGCTCAATGCCCGGGCCACCTATGCCAGCGCCCTACCTGCCAGCCAGCACCTAGAGCCTGTAGAAGCCTATTTAAGCGGCCAGCAGGCAATTGACTGGCAAGCATTAGGCTTACAAGGCATTGCGGATTACGTCGTGCGTTTGGACACACCGACAGCCGACGCGCTGGCACTGCGCATTGCTGACCTGCCGACCAGCGTTCTTCACTCGCTCTGCTACTGCCTTGAGCACCAAGCGCTTCCTCAAGCTCTGGTAGAAGCATTACGTAACCAGGGCGAGCAGGCCGCCAGCAGCGGCGACCTAGAAACGCTCTGCGCCTGCGTACGTAGCGTGGGCAGCTCAACACCTGCTTATGCGGGAGACTGGTATACCAGCCTATTGAGCGATAGTGCCGCCTGCGGGCCCGATCTAGTGGCCGCCATCGCCGGTCGCGGTTGGCCATTACTGGAAGATGCCAAGCGCTTACCGCTATTCTTACAGCGTTTAGCAGAAGATGAGCGCAGCCACTTTGCGGCCGTTGTAAAGGATATTGCCCTGATTCCTCGATTGCGTTTGCCCGTTATGCTGACCTTGCGCGACGCCCCTGTCGGCTCAGCGATCCAATCGCGCTTGTCGGCCATGCAGTCTTCCCAAAAAGGCTAGCAGGAAGCGTCATCACTATGTCTTGTTTCTCTTATATCGTCAGGAGTGCGCTGTGAAGGAATTACCCTATCAGGCCAAAGCGGTCATCGGCCGCCGTGAAATGGTGACGTTACCTGAACTAGGGCTTCACCTTTGCTGCAAAGCCGATACAGGCGCACGCACGTCGGCGCTGCACGCCGAAGAAATTGAAACCCATGAAGATGCTGATGGACAGTTATGGGTAAGCTTTATTACCCATAGTGGTGGGCCAGAGACACCTGCTCACCGCTACCGCCTGCATTTGCACGACCGTCGTCGCGTCACCAGCTCAAATGGGCACAGCGAGTGGCGTTATGTCATTCGCACCCCAATGCAACTGGGTGAACTGAACTTTCCGGTTGAATTAACCCTGACTGACCGTAGCAATATGCGCCACGCGATGCTGCTTGGCAGGCGCGCTATGCGCCGCCTACTGGTAGCCCCCGGCGCTGCATTTTTGCACGGCGAGCCTTAAACACATCTAAACAACGACCCTTTTTGGCCCGGAGCCCTGCATGCATATTGCCCTGCTTTCCCGTAACCGTAACCTTTACTCTACGCGCCGACTGGTGGAAGCCGCCGAACAGCGCGGCCATACCGCCCGCGTGGTCGATACCCTGCGCTGCTACATGAGCATCGCCTCGCACCACCCTTCTATTCACTATAAAGGCGCAGAGATTGAGCCGTTTGATGCGGTGATTCCGCGTATTGGCGCCTCGGTGACTTTCTACGGCTGTGCGGTACTGCGCCAGTTTGAAATGATGGGCACCTACGTGATTAACGATTCGGTCGCGATTACCCGCTCTCGGGATAAGCTGCGCTCGCTGCAGCTGCTGTCGCGCAAGGGATTAGGCCTGCCGATTACCGGCTTTGCCCACTCGCCGGACGATATTCCCGACCTGATCACCATGGTGAAAGGCGCACCACTGGTGATTAAACTGCTAGAAGGCACCCAGGGTATTGGTGTGGTATTGGCTGAAACCAACCAAGCCGCAGAGTCTGTGATTCAAGCCTTTATGGGCATGAAGGCCAACATCATGGTTCAGGAGTACATCAAAGAAGCGCGCGGTGCAGATATCCGCTGCTTCGTGATTGGCGATAAGGTCGTGGCCTCCATGAAACGTCAGGCCGCCGACGGCGAGTTCCGCTCCAATCTTCACCGTGGCGGCACTGCCAGTGTGATCCGCATCACCCCGGAAGAGCGCTCAACCGCGATTCGCGCCGCCAAATCCATGGGACTACGGGTAGCAGGGGTGGACTTGCTGCGCTCTAACCACGGCCCGGTGATTATGGAGGTCAACTCTTCACCAGGTTTGCAGGGCATCGAGAGCGCTACCGGTAAAGATATCGCTGGCATGATCATTGAGCATATTGAAAAGAACGCCGTGCCTGCGCGTAAAGCGCCGCCCAAGCCTAAAGGCTAACGGGTAAATACAAAAATAATCCGCATTAGGGGTGGCAAATCAACGCTGTCACCCCCACAATCTGCGTCACCGAAGGAGGTAGACGCTCATGTTTCTCGACAATCGCCAAGTGGCGATGGACAGCGTGCTGGAAGCGCTGGCCGATAGCATTGATTATTTCCAGGACAATATCGAACGCCTGCGCCCCTCGCTGCGCGATGCACTGAAGCCGCACTATACTGAGCGACTCAAGCAGATGCGTAAGCTGCAGGAACTTGCCCGCGCGCACTTAAAAATGCTGCCTCGGGATGCTGACGTTGAGCGTGATGACTTTTTATGGCTCTGGAGCCGTTTAAAGAGCTTCGTTGGCAACGATAGCCAAGTCTTGATCAATGAGCTGTTGGAACAAGAGCGTGTACTGATGCAGGCCCTCTCAACCTTGTTTACCCACCCCCTACCCGACCCTATCGAGCCGGTAGTGGATGAGTGCATGCGGGGATGCCGTAAGCTGATTCGCGAGCTATACAACCTGCAAAAACGTAATACTCGCCGCTAACTTTGCGGCGTTAACTCGGCTTTAATGCTCAGGGACTGTATCAGCCTGCAGCGACTGCTGAAAAAATAGAGCGGCGTTGATATTGACGGTCGCCTCAGGCGTGTTTTCCCTACTCTCTTCTCTACTTTTATCGCCACCCTCCTGGCGATGAAGCTCGATAGGCTCTGCGGGGCCGAGAAAGTAGGGCTCCCTCTGCCATAAGTAGAGATCTCCCAGAGTAGCAATTCGCGCTACCCATTCACGCATTTTTAACCGCCACTCATCTGCCGCAGGCTGCTCTTCCGCAATACAACCTGTCACGTTCATCCCCAGCGCCCGACCAATAAAAATCGCCCGAGGCAAATGCCAGCTTTGGGTAACCAGCAGCGCCTCTTTAAGCTGAAACACATCCCGCGCCCGCACCATCGTGTCATAGGTGCTGAAGCCAGCGAAATCCATTGTCAGTTGCTCCGCAGGCACCCCTCGGCGATACAGATCGCGCCACATGGCACGCGGCTCATTATAGGCTTGGGTGCGATTATCGCCAGAGATGAGCAGGTGCTGAACACGCTGGTCAGCGATAAGGCGTGCAGACGTTCGCATGCGGGCATGAAAATGCGGGTTACGTAGCCCACTACGAGTCCAGTGGGAGGTGCCAAAGACAATCGCCACGTCTGTGGGTTGGCACTGCTCTAAATGACCGTCGATATAGCGTGCGGTACTTGCAAGTACCCATAAATTACCGGCTATAAACAGCAATGTCGCCAGCAGCAGCAAGGCTCCTAGCGACATTAGAAAACGCTTTATCCAACGTAAAAACAGGCTGTGCATCCAGCTCCCCAGCAGGAGTTAGAACATGCCGAGCTCAAGCTTGGCTTCGTCGCTCATCATGTCACGACTCCAGGGTGGGCTAAAGACAATTTCGGTATGCACCTTATTGATTTGCGGTGCCCCCAAAATTTTATTGCGCGCATCGGCCGCAATCACATCGCCCATACCACAGCCTGGCGCGGTCAGCGTCATACGGATAGTGACCATCCGCTCGCCACTAATCAAGCGCTCGATCCGACAGCCGTACACCAGCCCTAGATCGACAATATTCACCGGAATTTCCGGGTCAAAGCAGGTGCGCAGCTGATCCCAGACAAACTGCTCAATCTCTTCATCGGTAGCACTTTCTGACAGTGTCGGACGTGGCAGCGACTCAAGCCCCAGCGCATCAAGGTTACGCCCTTCAATGAGATACAAGCGGCCTTCAAAACCAACACTCACCGAGCTACCTTTGGCTTGCATTACGCTGACAATACTGTCTTCCGCCAGCGTGTCCGTTTTGCCGAACGGAATCGCGATAGCCTCTACATCCCGCTGGAGCGGGAGTTTTTGACCGCGCTCAAGACTCGCAATTTGCTCGATATCCATAGATGTCCTTAGCGTACCATTCCAATCACACGGTTGAGCGCTGCCACAAACGTGTCTACTTCATCGAGGGTATTGTACGCAGCAAACGATGCACGACAGGTCGCCTCAACGCCAAAGTGATGCAGCAGCGGCTGGGCGCAGTGGTGCCCGGTACGAATTGCTACACCCAGCTGGTCAATCAGCAGACCAATATCCTGCGAGTGAGCGCCTTCAACAACGAAGGAGAGCACGCCCGCTTTATGCGGCGCAGTGCCTAATATCCGCAGGCCCTCAATGCCACTCACCGCCTGAGTCGCACGGTTAAGCAGCACGGCTTCCCACGCGCCAATCGCCTCAACGCCAACGCCTTCCATCCACTCAAGCGCACGGCCAAGCGCAATCACTTCGGCAATGGCGGGGGTACCCGCTTCAAATTTATGCGGAATATCCGCAAAGGTGGTACCTGCATCAAAGGAAACGGTTTTGATCATTTCACCGCCACCCTGCCAAGGCGGCATGGCCTCTAACAACGCCTGCTTGCCATATAGCACGCCAACACCCGTTGGGCCGTACACTTTATGGCCTGAAAACGCATAGAAATCCGCATCGATGGATTGAACGTCCACCTGCTGATGCGGCGTCGCTTGGGCGCCATCCACCAAGATGAGCGCACCATGTTGATGCGCCAGCGCTGCCATCTCTTTCACGGGGTTAATCGTACCCAGCGCGTTAGAGACGTGATTCACCGCCACCAGTTTCGTGCGCTCACTCAAGAGCTCTCGATACGCCTGCATATCGAGCGCCCCGTGCGCATCCACTGGGATGACCTTGATGGTGAAGCCGCGCTCCGCCGCCAGCAGTTGCCAGGGCACGATATTGGAGTGGTGCTCCAACATCGAGATCAGCACTTCGTCCCCGGCGTTCAGCTGGCTGCGGCCCCAGCTTTGGGCCACTAAATTGATCGCTTCAGTGGTGCCCCGCGTGAAGATGATTTGGCGGGCATCTTCGGCATTGAGAAACGCTTTAACACGATGACGCGTAGCCTCAAAAGCTGCCGTCGCTTCATCGGCGAGCGTATGCAAGCCGCGGTGAATGTTGGCGTTGTAGCGCGAGTAGTAATCGCTAAATACCTCAATCACCTGCTGCGGTGTTTGGCTGGTGGCGGCATTATCCAAATACACCAGCGGCTTGCCGTGAACCTCACGATTCAAAATCGGGAAGTCGCGGCGCAGCGCTTCAACGTCATAGGCCGCAACGCTGCGCTCGGTAGGCTTCTCAATCACGCTATGGGGCATTGATGACTCCTTGATTAATCGTTGAGCGCAGCCGCCGCTTCAACCAGTCCGGCGAGATTGAAACGCTCAGGCAGCTTACCGGCTACCGCCAGCTCAACGCGCTCGGCAATGGCATCCAGCGCCACTTTCTCAAGCACTTCACCGGCGAAGGCGAGGGTTAACAGGCCACGAGCAGTAGCTTCGTCGATACCCCGGGTACGCAGCGCATAGATCGCGTCTGCATCCAGCTGCCCTGTGGTAGTGCCGTGGGAGCACTTCACGTCGTCGGCGTAGATTTCAAGCTCGGGTTTTGCGTCGATCTGCGCGCGATCCGACAGCAGCAGGTTCTGGTTGCTCTGGAAGCCTTCAATCTTCTGACTATCGCGCTTCACGTACACTTTGCCGTTAAAGACACCGTGAGCGCGGTCATCCAGAATACCTTTGTAATTCTCGTTCGAGAACGTCAGCGGCGCGTTGTGGTTCACCTTAGTGTGGTTATCCACGTGCTGGCGACCCTGGCCAAAGAACAGGCCGTAGAAGTTCGTCTCAGCACCCTGACCGTTCAAGTCACTGATCAGGTCGTTGCGCACCAGCGCGCCACCCAAATTCAGGTTGTACGAGGTGTAGCGGCTGTCGCGGTTCTGCTCGACGTGAATGCTCGCTACGTGCAGGTCACCAATGGGTGCTTCCTGGAGCTTGTAGTGGTTCAAAATTGCCCCACGGTCCAGCATTAGCTCTGCCACGACGTTGGTAAAGTTGGCGGCATCCGCCTCACCCACGTAGTGCTCAATGAGGGTAGCTTCGCTACGCCCAGCGGCTTCGACCAAAATGCGCGGATGGCTCATCACCGGCGTTCCCGCACGAGACAGGAACTGCAGCAAAATGGGCTTTTCGACGACGGTGCCCGGCGCGATGCGCACCACTGCGCCCTCTTCCATAAAGGCGGTATTTAACGCGGCGAACGTGGAGAAATCGACCCCGGTTAAACGCCCCAGCGGGCCGCCCACGGCTTCATGGTTCTCGGCCAGTGCTTTAGAGAGCGGCATCACCTGCACGCTATCCGGCAGGGCATCCAAATCAGACAGCGCCGCAGAAAAAACGCCATCCACGAACGTCAGCCGGTAAGCGTCCAGCGGCAGCGTGATGGCAGCCGCCTGGGCTTGGGAGAACTCCGCGTTATCTGCCAGGGCAAAATTGCCCTTGGCGATGGCGCGCACGTCGGTGTACTTCCACTCTTCGTCGCGGCGGGTGGGGAAGCCCATCGCATCAAAACGAGCGGCCCCCGCCTGGCGGCGGGCAGCAATCCAGGTAGGCTCACCAGCGCGCTGTTGGCTACGCGTGGCTAGCGTGTCCAAAAACGTTTGCGTATCGCTCATGCCACAGACTCCTCAATGCCTTCGTAACCATTGGCCTCAAGCTCTTTGGCAAGCTCGGCATCGCCGGTTTTGACAATACGGCCATCGACCAGAACGTGGACTTTGTCCGGCACGATGTAGTCCAGCAGGCGCTGGTAGTGGGTGACCAACAGAATGGCGCGCTCTTCGGCACGCAGGCTGTTCACACCGTCCGCGACGACTTTCATGGCGTCGATATCGAGGCCAGAGTCGATTTCATCCAGCATGGCCAGCTTCGGCTGTAGTACCAACATCTGCAGGATTTCGTTACGCTTTTTCTCGCCGCCGGAGAAGCCTTCGTTCACTGCACGCTGCAGGAAGCTGGCATCCATTTTCATAAAGCCGAGCTTCTCTTTGACCAGCTTCATGAATTCCGGCGCAGGCATTTCGCCTTCACCACGCGCAGCGCGCTGAGCGTTAAGCGCAGACTTCAGCAGGTAAATGTTTTTTACCCCTGGGATTTCCACCGGGTACTGGAAACCTAGCAGCAGGCCCGCTTGGGCGCGCTCTTCGATTTCCATTTCCAGCACGTCCTTGCCTTCAAACGTGATGCTGCCTTGGGTCACTTCGTAGCCATCTTTACCAGCAATAACCGCTGACAACGTGGATTTACCCGCGCCGTTGGGGCCCATGATGGCGTGCACTTCACCGGCATTAATGGTGAGCGTCAGGCCTTTCAGAATCTCTTTGCCTTCGACGGTGACGTGTAAATCGTTAACTTGCAACATAGTGATCGCCTTTTAAATACTTGCGGGTCGCGAGCGCGACGCCCTAAAAATAAGTTGGGTGCCGGAGCGGTTAGCCCACCGCGCCTTCCAGAGTGACATTGAGCAGTGCTTCCGCTTCCACCGCGAACTCCATCGGCAGTTCTTGGAAAACATCTTTACAGAAGCCGTTTACAATCATGCTGACCGCATCTTCTTCTGAGATACCGCGGCTCTGGCAGTAGAAGAGCTGATCTTCACCGATCTTGGAAGTCGTTGCTTCGTGCTCAATGGTCGCCGTGCTGTTACCGATCTCTTGGTACGGGAAGGTGTGCGCCCCGCACTTGTCGCCAATCAGCAGCGAATCGCACTGGGTAAAGTTACGCGCGCCCTTGGCACGCGGCCCAATTTTGACTAGGCCACGGTAGGACTGATCGCTCTTACCTGCTGAAATACCTTTGGCAACGATATAGGAGCGCGTGCCTTCACCAATGTGAATCATTTTGGTACCGGTATCTGCCTGCTGGCGACCGTTCGTTACTGCAACAGAATAGAATTCACCGATGCTGTCTTTACCGCGCAGCACGCAAGAGGGGTATTTCCAAGTAATCGCAGAGCCGGTTTCTACCTGCGTCCAGCTGATGCGTGAACGCTCACCGCGGCAGTCGCCACGCTTGGTCACGAAGTTGTAAATACCGCCTTTACCCTCTTCATCACCGGGGTACCAGTTCTGAACGGTGGAGTATTTGATGTAGGCGTCATCCAGCGCCACCAGCTCGACAACCGCCGCGTGCAGCTGATTCTCGTCGCGCATCGGCGCGGTGCAGCCTTCCAGGTAGGAGACCTGGGCGCGATCTTCACAGATGATCAGCGTACGCTCAAACTGACCGGTGTTAGCCGCGTTGATGCGGAAGTAAGTCGAGAGCTCCATCGGGCACTTTACGCCTTCCGGTACGAAGACGAACGAACCATCGGTGAACACGGCAGAGTTCAGGGCAGCGAAGTAGTTATCCGCTACGGGCACGACGGTGCCGAGGTACTGCTTGATCAGATCCGGGTAGTCGCGAATCGCTTCGGAAATGGAGCAAAAAATCACGCCTGCTTCGGCCAGCTCTTTCTTGAAGGTCGTCGCGACAGAGACGGAGTCGAAAACCGCATCGACGGCTACACCCGCCAGAGCTGCGCGCTCATGCAAAGGAATACCCAGTTTTTCGTAGGTTTCCAGCAGTTTAGGGTCGACTTCATCCAAGCTCTGAGGGCGATCTTCAGGACGTTTGGGCGCACTGAAATAGGAGATCTCTTGGTAATCGATGGGCGGATAGTTCAGGTGTGCCCAGGACGGCTCTTCCATCTTTAACCACTGACGGTAAGCGTCCAGGCGCCACTCCAGCATCCACTCCGGCTCGCCTTTCTTCTTGGAGATGAAGGCGATAGTGTTTTCATCCAGGCCAGGTGGCAGTGTGTCGCTTTCAATATCGGTTACAAAGCCATCTTTGTACTCGCGACGAACCAACTGTTCCATTTCTTCGCTTGCCATGGTGATACCCTCCGGGCAGTTGGGTGGCGAGGTTAGCTCGCCGTGAATAGGGTTAAATTGCCTAACGGTTTAAGCCGATGCCGCCGATAGGCTGATACTTTGAATCGGTAACTGTACGGGTAGCTTGATGGGCGCGGTGTCCGCCAAGTGAGCAAGCGTCACGCTTTCAAGCAGCGTGCGAATGGCCAGCGAGACACGCTGCCAGTTATCGGCCACCCCACAGGTGGCGGCAAGTTCACACTCGCCCTCCGCTTGGCTGCACTCGGTCATGGCTACTGGTCCTTCAATCGCACTGATAATGTCGGCGGCGGTAATCTGGGAGGCTGGCCGAGCCAAACGGTAACCGCCTTGGACACCACGCTGAGATTCCAAAAGCCCCGCTTTCACCAACATTTTAAGCGTTTTGCTCACCGTGGGATGTGGCAATTGAACCGCTTCCGCTAAATCAGCCGTTGTATGCGACGCCTGGTGGTGACGGGCAATTTGCGCCATCACCACAGCGGCATAATCTGTCAGCCGAGAAAGCTTGAGCATAGTCACTCCCGTTTTCCATCACGTTAGGGCGAGCCGTTGGCTTACCCGTTAATTGGGTACCATTTTAGTCCTGTATAAATTTGATGTGAAGCCCTTCTGCAAAATCCTTATCAAATAGCTCAATTTCCTAGCACGTTCGCAGCTGATAACATCAAAAAAGCCAATCATTATCATTTAGGAAAGCTATGACGCTAGCTGCTAGGCAAAAAAACGCCCGCGAACGAATCGCAGGCGCTTTGGATTAAGCTTTTTTGACGAATATCGATTTCAACTTCATAGGACCAATGCCGTCGACTTTGCAGTCGATATCATGATCACCATCTACCAAGCGGATGTTCTTCACTTTGGTGCCTACCTTCACGACCAATGAGCTACCTTTAACTTTTAGGTCTTTGATCACCGTCACTGTATCGCCATCAGCGAGCATATTGCCGTTGGCATCGCGAATGCCTGACTCCGCCTCTGCATCACCAGACTCACCGCTCTTCGACCACTCATTACCGCACTCTGGGCAGACGTATTGAATGCCATCATCGTAGGTAAACTCAGAGGCACAGGCAGGACAATTAGGCAGGTCACTCATAAAGGCTCCATCGCAGCAGACAAATACGCAGGGCGTAGAAAGCGATGGAGCCTACACGGCTTGAGCAGAATGCTCCAGCCTGGGGAGGTAAATCAGGCGCGCTCGTAGGTGCCGACGAGACGGTTCATGCCTAACAAGTGAGGCTCAACGGCGCTCAATAGTTCAGGCAACGTAAGTCCTTCCGGCAGCGTTGTTTGTTCATCCAGCGCCAGCACCCAGAAATAGTAAAGGTGGCTGCCGTGGCCTTCTGGGGGCATTGGGCCGCCGTAGCCAGGTTTGCCAAAATCAGCCATACCCAGCGTGCCTAGCGTGGTGTTTTCATCCAGCGAGGTGATATCCCCGGGCAGGTTGTAAAGCACCCAGTGCACAAACCCATAGCTGCCCTCTTTCACCAGCGGGGCATCAGGGTCGTGGCAGATCACCGCAAACCCTTTGGTGCCTTCCGGTACGCCTTGCCAAGCGAGCGCAGGGGAAACATCTTCGCCTTCACCTGTATGCTTGGCAGGAATCGCTTGGTGGTTGCCAAAAGCCGCGCTGGTGACTTGCATGCTAGATAGTGCAAATGCCATAGAACTCTCCTAATCAACGAAATAAGTGGCAAGGGTCAATGTAGCGAATGTGTTAGCGCAACTCCAACTGTGCCGCATGGCGCTCCCACCACTGCTGAGCAATGCGCCGATTTTCCCCATTGGCGCTTGGGTCCAGTACCGTCGGCAGTTGAACGGCTTCGCCGCCGGTTTGGAAGGTCACGAGCGGGTCTTGTGTGGCTAACTGCAATGCGTAGAGCACCAGCATGAGTTCGTACTGGTCCTCGGTATTGAGGCGGGCAAACAGCAGCGGAACGGCAGGCATACCTATTTCGCCCAGACGCTCGGCTGCGATATACC
>NZ_JAMZBE010000046.1:0-24190 GCF_024158645.1 Halomonas sp. 707B3 | reverse complement strand
GGGTTCTTCGCTATGCCGGTGGCCGATGCGGCTACGGGGCCCGAGCGTGCCCAGCCCCGCGTGCCGGGGTTGTTAAAACCTGCTTATCGGGTGGGCTCGTTGCAGCCCCAGAAGCAGGGCGTTCAGCGCTATCAAAAAGAGAGCCAGCGCCAAAGCGTGCGCCACGCGAAGTACGCGCCGCTTTCAACCTTCACTCTGGTGGAAACAACCGGCATTGCCTGGGGCTGGAAGCTGATTAAAGACAGCCTGCGTAAACAGGCAACCGTGCCCCAGTGCGAAGCGCCCGCCGGGCTTTTCCACACCTACGACGGCGAGCCAATTGCCCGCCATGAAAAAATAGCGCTGGCGAAAAATCTGCTAACGCTGTTGGGAGCCCCCACGGCGTCGCTGCTGGTACTGGTGGGCCACGACTCCCAAAGCGAAAACAACCCACATCACGCCGGGCTTACCTGCGGTGCCTGTGGCGGTCAGGGCGGTGGCATGAATGCGCGGGTGGCCGCTGCGCTGCTGAACGACCCAGAAGTACAGCAGGCCGTACAACACGCAGGTATGACGTTGCCCAGCCCTTTTCACGTATTGGCCGCCACCCACTGCACGCTCACCGACCGCGTGCATGTCTACCGGGATGAGCAGATGCCCGAAGCGCTAGAAGACGCGCTGGCCGCATTTGAAAGCGGTGTACACGTGGCGGGTGAGGCTACGCGTCTTGAGCGGGCACCTGACCTGGGTCTGGATGACGCCGATCCTATCGAGCGGCTGAAAACCTTCGCTATGCGCGGTGCCGACTGGTCGCAACCACGGCCTGAGTGGGGGCTGGTAAATAACGCTGCGCTTATTTTAGCGCCACGGGCGCGTACCCAAGGGAAAGCGCTGGACGGGCGCGCGTTCTTGCACGACTACCGCCCAGAGCAAGATCCGGAAGGTAAGGTGTTAGAGGGGCTGATGATGGCACCGATGCTGGTGGCCAGTTGGATCAACCTGCAGTACTACGCGTCTACCGTGGTGCCTGGGCTGTACGGTGCGGGCAATAAGCTGCTGCACTCAGTGGTGGGTGGCCATGTGGGGGTTATTGAAGGGAATTCGCCCCAACTGCGCATTGGCCTGCCGGAGCAGTCGCTGCGCGATGGCGAAAAGCTTCATCACGAGCCGCTGCGCTTAACCGTGGTGATCGACGCGCCCAGAGAGCGCATCGAAGCGATTATTGAGCGCCAGCCGGTGGTGGCGGATTTAATCAACCACCGCTGGCTGTGGCTTACTCGTATGGGAGAAGGTGGCCTAGAGCGCTATTCGCCAGAAGGCTGGCAGCCGGTTGTCGTTTGAGGGGCCAGCTACTTAGCGCTGAGATCTTCATAGCCGGTCATCTCTAAATAGCCCACGCCGAGCGCTGCCTGTGTGGTGGTGTCGCGCACCGTCACATCGCCTTCCCAGTAGGACACGGTGGTGGGCATCCAGCGGTTGGGGTCGCGGGCTTCAATGGTGAGGTCTAGCCCCGCGCTGGGCAGTGTCAGCTGCCAAGTAGTGGGTATATCGCGCTGGGCCACTCGGCTGGTGGCGAGTGGCGTCAGCGTGACGTGGTCAGTGCCCATCTGTTGAGTCGTGCCTTCAGCGTCAAACAAGTGGGTAAACAGATAGTCGCCGCCGTTCTCGCCACCGCCACGTAAGCGGTACGCCATAAGCTTACGGCCATCGTTCAAATGCAGCGAAAACCAGTCCCAGCCGGTCTGTTCTGCCGTTAATAGCTGGCTGCTCCACTCCCGATCTAGCCAGCCATTACCCGTGACGGCTTTTTGCTGGCCATTGAGCGTGACGCTGCCTTCGATACGTAAAAACGGCTGGCTATAGTAGTGCGAGCCCTGGCCTTGAACGGTTTTGGCGTTAAAACCGTTCTCGCCGTGCCATACCAGTGGGCCTTCTGCTGAAAGCGTTAGCTCGTAGCCAACGCGCTCGCTGCCTTCACCGCTGTAGGCGCTAAGCGTAAATTGCTCAAAGTTGGACGTGGCGGGGCTTTGAAAAAGCCAGTCGTCAATCCACGCTTGAAATGGGGCCGCTATCACACCTGCCTGCCCTTGGGGCTGTTCGCTGTGGCTGCGGGCGAAGCGTTCCGCCGCTAGGTGGGTTTCCCCTTGAGAAAGCCCCATATGCGCCATCCACACTTGGTCGCTGGCCCACGGGGTAGAGGCTGGGCGCTCTTCCGGGGGCACTAGCGCTTGGCGAAACAGCGTCCATTGAAGCCCTAGCGGCTGGTCAGATTCATCTTCTAAGTTAGCGGTGAGATACCACCACTCAATACGGTAATCCGGGTGGGGGCCGTGGTCTTCCGGAAACGCGAGTGGCGCGGCGGCACTGGCTTGGGCATAGCCTTCTGCCTGCGCGCCCAGCCCGGCAAAGCCCTCAGTGGGCGTGTTGGCGTCTTCTTCGCTGCACCCCGCAAGCCCTGCACTAACGCCAGCCGCCGCTGCCATCCATATTGCTAATAAGACGCGCCGCATACGTGGTTTCATGCATCTCCCTCGTTTAGCAGTGCGCGAGGCGAGCTGCGCCATAGTTTCCAGCAGGGCAGCGCGGCGGCCAGTAGCGCCACCGCGATTGCCGTGAACAGCATCATGGCTATTTCACTCGGGAACAGCTGCAGCGGTAGCCGCCAGCCAAAGGCCGCTACGTTGATGACCGCGACCAGCAGGCAGGTAATCGCGATACCGAGTGGCAGGGCAAACAGGCCCGTGAGCAGGGCAAGGCCACCGAGTTGCATCAACGGTAGAATGACCAACGTTCGACGTGGCACGCCAAGCGCCCATAAGGCGGCCAGTTGGCGCTGGCGCTGATGCGCTTGGGCCAACAGCGTGGCGAGCAATGCCAAAGCGGCCACGCCGAGGGTAAGGCCATTTAAAGCGCGGGTAATACTGAAGGTGCGCTCAAAGATCTGCGTGGCCAGCCGCTTCACCTCTTGCTGATTGATCACTGCTTCACCGGAAAGGCTGAACTCCTCCATCAGCGCTTGGCGAAAGCTCGCCTCGTCAGCGCCGTCCCGCAAGGTAACGCCTACGGTGGCCAGCTCGCCCTCAAAACGCCGGGTTAATGCCTCGACGGTCATCACCATTTGTGGCTGGGGGTTGCCGTAATCCGGGTAAATAGCGGCAATGGTGACATCGCTTCGGCCTTGGCGGCTTGCCAGCGTTAGCGTGTCGCCGGGGGCTAGACCTTGCGCGAACGCCATCTGCTCGTTAATAAATACGCTGCCTTGGCTGAGCGCCTGCCAGGCGGCGGTGCTGCTGTGCTGTGTCTCTAGTAGCGGCCAGTGGTCAGTGAGTAGCGGTACGGGGTGAATGCCAAACAAAGAAATGCTGCCCTGAACGGGCTGCTCACTGCCTGAAGCTGAGCGAATACTGAGTAAATCTGTATTGCCCCTGGCAGTAGGCAGAATTTCCAGCACGCTCTCTTGATCGCGCAGCCAGTCGTTGAGCGGGGCTAGGGTAGAGGGCGCGGCATTGATATACAGCGGTGCGCTTAAGCGCTGGTCTAGCCAGTCTAAAAACGTCAGCCGAAAGCCGCCCACCATGCTGCTGACCCCCAAGTTAGTGGCGAGCGCAATCAATAGCGCCATCATGGCCAGCGATAAGCGGGGAAGCTGTAGCTGCATATCCGCCACGGCCCACTGCAGCAGAGCAACGCGACGAACAGCGGCTTGTAAGCCGTTCAATACCGCATTGAGTAGCGGCGGTAAGCAGAGCGCACAGGTGAGTAGCAGCGCCGCGACCAGCCCGAAACTCAGCATCAAGCCGCTGCCGCTAGGTAGCCTGCTCAGCCAAAAGGCCAGCCCAAGGGTAAGTAGGGCCGCTAAACCACCCGCTATCAGCATGCGCCTTAGCTGGCGCTGGTAGCCGCTGCGCCAGGCATAGGCGTGCCCAAGGGCGAGCACGTTAAGGCTTGCCGCTCGCCACAGCGTACCGCTACCGGCCAGCAGTAGGCCGCCCAGCGTGATCGCAATGCTCCCTAGCCAGTAATGCCAGGGCAGGGCGAGTGACTGTTGAACATCTGCCCGGTAGAGCGATGTCAGCGTACTGGCCACATCTGGCAGCAGTTTTCCGGCAAGCCACAGTCCACTGAGTAACCCGGCGGCTGCGCCTATGCCACCCAATACCAGTAACTCAATCAATATGGCGAGGGTAATAGTGGCTGGGGGCGCGCCCAGGGCGCGAAGAGTGCGCAGCGTCGTTAGCCGCTGCTCCATAGCTAAGCCTAGCGCGGCTTGAACAATAAACAGCCCCACCACTAAGGAGAGAAACGCTAGCGCGGTTAAATTGAGGTGGAAGCTGTCGGTGAGCTGTTCAGGAGAGGCAATGCTGGCCGCTCGGGTGATTCGGTAGCCGCTGGGCGGCTGTTCAATGGCATCCGGTGCGCTCACCAAGCTCAGTGTGGCCTGTTCACCGTAGAGTGCAGAGAGCGCGCCGATATCCATCACTAGAGTGTCTGGCGGCAGGTCGTTACGCAGTTGCAGGGGCGGTAGCGCTTGCCCACTGAGTAGCGGCGTCGCACCTGGGGCATCGCCACGATTGAGCCCTAGAGTGGGCAGAGTGTCCGGGGCGAGCTGAGTTTGCCAAGGGGGTGTGATGAATTCAGTGAATGAGCCGCTGCCCTCTCCTGAAGGCAGCGTAAAGGGGTCAATGCCTAATAGCGTTAGCGGTTGGTCTTCATGGCTGAGCCTCGCTTCCAACAGCGGCGAAACCGGAAGCCCCGCTCGCCGCAGCGCGATGTAGTCGTCCATGCTGAGTGGCGCGTTGTCTAGGCGGTCTAGCTGCTCGGTGTCGGCGCTGAACAGCTCGTTGGCTCGGGCGTAGCTCTCTTTCGCCGTGGCATTAATGGCTTGCACGCTGCTCCACAGGGCGCTGGCAACCCATAGCCCCACCAGCAGCATCGCCAGCTGCCCAGGGTGGCGCTTGTAGTGGCTAAAGAGCGTGATGAGGACGCGCTTCATCATCAGCGTGCGTCCTGTAGCTGGCCGTGATGCAGCCTAAAAGCGCGGTCCAACGGCGCGGCTACTCGCGCACTGTGGGTGACCATTAACAGCGCACACTGGGTCTCTTTCACCAGCGATAGCAGCAAGTTTAGTACGCTATCGGCGGTGTGCTCATCTAGGTTGCCGGTGGGTTCATCGGCCAGCAGCAGCGCAGGGCGAACGGCCAGGGCGCGACCAATCGCAAGACGCTGTTGCTGGCCCCCAGAGAGCTGTTCGGGGTAGGTCGTTTCTCGGCCGGCTAACCCCAGCCGCTCCAGCAAATAGGCGCTCCACGCTGGGTCTTCTCGGCCTGCAAGCCGTGCTTGTAGGCGCAGGTTATCGGCCACGTTCAAGCTGGGCACTAAATGAAACTGCTGAAATACCAGGCCGAGCTGTTGGCGACGCAGCTTTGCACGTTCGGTTTCATTCAGCGCGGAGAGCGTGTGGCCATTGATGACCACGCTGCCCTGGTCAGGAGTATCCAGCCCGGCGGCTAAGTGAAGCAGAGTAGATTTGCCGCTACCTGATTCGCCCATCAGCGCCAGGCTTTCGCCTTGTTTAAGCGTGAGGTTCACGTGATGGAGCACATGCAGTTCGCCCTGAGGGGTACTGAAGGTTTTACTAAGCTGATGCAGGGCAAGCATGCGCGTCTCCTGGGTGACTAATCGTCGTCACTATAGCAAAGCGCTCACCAAAAAGGCGGTAACTTATACGTATCTTTTGCAGTTTGTGTTTGCTGGATAGCTCTGGGTGAGGGCGGCTTGTGGTGCCATGTTGGTCTAGTCTCAAATCGAACAATCGAACAATCGAACAGTGCTCATCACGAAGTGCAAACCAAGGAGAAAACATGGATAGAATCTACGCGTGGGATCACAAGCACGAGCGAGTGGTGTATCGCATTCCTGGGCATACCCACAAAAATGGCCGAGAAGATAGCGACCTATCCCCGGTGTGGCTGCCTGCCCAGCCGGAAGACCTGCCCGAGGGAGTAGGCATTGATGACCTGCGCAAGGTGGATGTCGAAGAGTAGCGGGAATTGAGGCGCAACGAGAAAGCCATTCGGCGCGGCCACTGCGTTTTGTTAAAAGTTTGCTAAGCTAGCCAGCGGTTTTCTTAGCGGGTACGCAATGGTATGAGTTCGCTTCACTCCCTCTTTCGCCCCACACGCTGGCTGCCCGGCGGGCATTTGCAGACGCTGTTTAGCCCACTGTTTCGCTCTAAGCCTGAGCTTGCTCGGCAGCGCGAGCGTATCACGCTGGAAGATGGCGATTTTATTGATCTGGATTGGTACGGCCCGCAAGGCGAGCAGACGCGCTGCGCTATTCTGCTCCATGGTTTAACGGGTAGTTCGTCATCGCTGTATATCTTGGGCCAACAACGGGCGCTGGCAGCGCGGGGCTGGCAGAGTGTGGCGGTGAATTGGCGGGGGTGTTCCGGTGAGCCTAACCACCGTGCCCGAGGCTATCACTCCGGTGCCAGTGAAGATCTTGCCGATATTGTTAAGCAGCTAATGGCGCGTTATCCCTCTAAGCCGTTAGTGGCCGTGGGCTACTCCCTTGGCGGTAACGTCCTTTTAAAATATTTGGGCGAGACGGGCAGCCAGTGCCCGCTGCGTGCTGCCGTGGCGGTTTCGGTGCCTTTTCGTTTGGATCACTGTGCGGATAGAATCAGCCAGGGGTTTTCCAAGGTGTATCAAGCGCGCTTTCTGCGTGCTTTACGTCATTACGTGGAATCTAAGCAGCACGCTTTCCGTCAGCAGGGTCGCACTGATGAGCTGGCGCGGCTCATGTCTCTTGAAACGTTAGAAGGCATGAAGACGTTTTGGGATTTTGATGGTCGCGTCACGGCCCCCTTGCATGGTTTCGCAAGCGCCGATGAGTATTATCAGCGCAGTAGCAGCGCCTATTTTGTCTCGGCCATTCAAGTGCCTACGCTGATCGTGCACGCGGAAGACGATCCGTTTATCTACCCGCATAGCGTTCCCAAGGCAGCAGCCTTACCTGACTGTGTTGCCTTGGAGCTCTTTCCCAGCGGTGGGCACGTAGGGTTTATAGAAGGCAGCCCCTGGCGGCCGCGTTACTATCTTGAACACCGGTTGCCAACCTGGCTAGACGCCCAGGTGCCTCATGCAGCGCCTACATATAACGCGCAGGCAATAGCATTATAATTAATCACCCTTATTGAGGTTTTCAAATGTCTGGGTTTTATGAACGTTTGAAGGAAGTCGCATCGCCACGTATTGGGCTTGGCTGTATGAACCTTTCTCACGGCTACGGGCAGTATGTGCCGGAAGAGGAGGGTATCAGAGCGCTGAACGACGCGTTTGAGATGGGCTATCGCCATTTCGATACGGCTACGCTGTACGGCGGTACTGCGAACGAACGCCTGTTAGGAAAAGCGCTAGCGTCTAAACGTCGTGAGCTGCTGCTGGCCAGTAAGTGCGGCATGGCCATGGACCCAGAGAGTGGCAAGCGGGTGATTGATGGGCGGCCTGAAACGCTGCGCCGCCAGTGTGAAGAGAGCCTGGCTCGCCTAGACACCGATCATTTGGATCTCTACTATCTTCACCGCATGGATCGCCAAGTGCCCATTGAAGAGAGCGTGGGCGCGCTTGGACGATTGGTCGAGGAGGGTAAGCTGCGTGCAGTGGGTTTATCAGAAATCTCTGCCGACACATTGCGTAAGGCGCACGCTGAGTACCCGGTGGCAGCCGTTCAGTCTGAGTACTCGCTGTGGACGCGTAATCCTGAGATAGCCCTTAGCCAAGCGTGTAAAGAGCTGGGTACCGCGCTGGTGGCCTTTAGCCCGCTAGGTCGCGGGTTCCTATCTGGCGCTATTCACGCCCATACCACCTATGTGGAAGGCGATATGCGCGCCGGGATGCCGCGCTTTAATGGCGATAATCTGACCCATAACCTGACGCTGCTGGCGCATTTTAATGCGATGGCGAACGATTTAGAGATGACGCCTGCCCAGCTGGCGCTTGCTTGGGTAAAGGCGCAGGGCGACCATGTCATTCCCATTCCTGGGTCGCGCTCCGTTAGCCATATGCAGGAAAACCTCTACGCCGAGCAGGTGGTATTAAGCGATGAGGATTTGGTACAACTCAATAAAATGATGCTGCCTGGAGAAATCGCCGGTGCTCGTTATAACGAAGCGCAGCAGGCAGATATCGATACAGAAGAGTTTGTATAAATAGGCAGCGAGTTTATTTTCGGTGGCCCGTTGCTTTCTTTTTGCGCTGGGCTACTATTCGATTCATTCAGGCGAGCTTTTCGCCTTATTCAGGGTTATTACCATGTTAAAAGGTTTAATCATCTGCTTTGTGGTGCTTTTTGCGCAGTTAGCGGTGCTTAAGGTGATTGATGCACGGCTATATAATGCTCAGGATGTTCGCCAAGTGGTATCCACGGTGACCACGCCGCACAAAGAAGACGAAGAAGACGACAGCGAAGCGCCGAGGGTGTAGTTTAGACTCTAGTCAATCAGCGTTAAAAAATGGGTAGCCTTGGCTACCCATTTTTTATGCGCGTTATAGCATCTCTTCAAGCCACTGGTTGAATGTGGCCCAAGACTGCTCATCGGCTCGTTGATGGTAGCGGTCGCTGCCAAATACGCTAAACGCATGCGGTGCGCCAGAGTAGATGCCGATTTCATAGGTGACACCAGCTTCTTCCAGCTCGCCTGCCAGCGTTGCGACGTCCTCCAGGCTAACTGATTCATCGGCTCCGCCATGGGCAATGAAAATGGGCGGTGTATCTTGGGGGTAAGCTTGGCCCTCAGGTGTATCTAGCCCACCATGAAAGCTGGTGTACGCGGCTATGTCACTTGCCTCGCCAGAACGAGCCATCTCAAGCGCCACAGCGCCGCCAAAGCAGTACCCCATTATTACCGTGTTTGGGTTAGCGCCTGCTTCTCTGGCTTGCGTTAAACCTGCCAAGGTAAGCTCTCGCATCCGTTCGCGATCTTCGTAAAGCGCTCGGGTAGCGGCCTGCTTATCTTCCGTTGATTGTGGGCGATTGTTAGCGCCAAACAGATCCACGGCAAATGCGTCATAGCCCTGTTCCGCGAGCATATCGGCCCGTTGACGTTCGTAGTCATCGACGCCGTCCCAGTCATGTACGATGAGCACGCTGCCTTTAGCGTCTTCTCCAGCGGAGACAAAATAACCTTCAAAACTCTCGCCATTCACGTCGTAAGTGATGTCTTTGCCGCTAGGGGTATAGCCATAGACCGTTGTGGAAAGTAATAAGGTGGAAAAGGTAAGGGCAGAAAGTGTAGAAATACCCATTACTGAGAGGGGAGTGGGGATTTTAAAGCGCATTGTAGTGTCTAAGTCGATGTGGGAGTTAAAGCATAGTCAACCATGCCGAGAGGAGATGCGTAAAAGCGTACGGTTAGCGTGGAAGACAAAGACTTGCGTCTGGAACTAGGTAACGGCATGCTTGTCCGTTGATAGTATGACTACTAGGGAGCATAGATACATGGCTTTTAACGATTCGAATATGGCGAAAACGCAAACCCATAGCGCGGTGAGCGGTGCCAGTGCTAACAAGGTTTTGCGCAATACCTACGCACTGTTGGCAATGACGCTGCTGTTCTCTGCAGTTACAGCGGGTGCCTCAGTGGCGATGGGCATCCAGCAGATGAATATCTTTGTATTCTTCATCGGTGCTTATGGCCTGATGTTTCTGGTTCACAAAACAGCTAACTCCGCAGTTGGACTGCTGTCGACCTTTGCGTTTACTGGCTTTATGGGCTTTACCCTGGGCCCAATTATTTCTGCGTACCTAACGTTGCCTAATGGCAGTGCGCTGATTATGAATGCGCTGGCTATGACCGGCCTGACGTTTATTGGCCTCTCTGCAGTAGCGTTGACCACGAAGAAAGATTTCAGCTTCCTCAGCAATTTCCTGATGGCGGGTGCCATCGTGCTGATTCTGGCGATGGTCGCTGGCATCTTCTTTAACATTCCGGCGCTGTCGCTGATGGTTTCTGCAGGCTTCGTGCTGTTTGCTTCTGCCGCGATTCTCTATCAAACCAGTGAAATCGTACACCGCGCTGGCGAGACCAACTACATTCTCGCGACCGTGACGCTGTATGTTTCTATCTACAATCTGTTCGTCAGCCTGCTGTCTATTCTGGGCATCATGAGCAACGATTGATGGATAGCAAGAACGCGATCACTTGATCGAAGTGATATCAATGACAGACCCTACTCAGTAGGGTCTGTTTTTTTTCGTTGAATTGGCACGAGACGATGCAATGGAGTACGGCTTATTAGTCATGGGTGCCCCCTACACAAGTGCGGCACCTCATTCGGCACTGCGCTTTGCTAAAGCGGTGATCAGCCGAGGCCATCAAGTGGCGGGCGTATTCTTCTATCAAGAAGGGATTCATAACGCTTCCAGCTTAATGACACCTCCGCAGGATGAGCTCAACATGCGCGACGCTTGGATAGCGCTGCATCATGAGCATGGCGTGACGCTGGACGTGTGCATTGCGGCGGCGCTGCGCCGTGGCGTAATGAGTGAAGCTGAGGCGAAACGCCATGGGCAAGCGCACTTTAATCTGGATGCGCCATTTGAGTTAACCGGGTTAGGGCAACTGCTGACGCTTCAGCAGCGCTGTGACCGTTTAATCACATTTGCCTAGAGAGAGCGCCCAATGAGTCATGAACACGAACGGCTAGTGATTATTCGCCATGCCCCCTATAGCTCCAATGCCTTGAGAGAAGGGCTAGATGTAGCGCTGGTCGCTGCGGCCTTTGGCCAAACGGTAAGTCTATTGTTTCTTGGCCAGGGAGTGCTGGCGCTTCTCAAAGAGCAGGCAGCCGGTGCGCCAGGACAAAAGGCAACGCTACCGACCATTGATATGCTGGAGATGTATGATATCGACCAGCTGCTAGTGCCTCAAAGCGCGCTGGATGCGTTGAACTTGCAAGCAGCCCAACTAGTGGATGGGGCGACGGTGGTGGCCGACGATACCTTACCCGAATTGGTACAGCGTCACTCCTATGTCATGAATTTTTAAACGGGCAGCGACATGTTACATATTCTGAACAAGCCCCCGCACAGCGAAGCGGCCGCGCAGATGCTCTCTACCGTTGCGGAGGGCGATGGTATTTTACTGATTGAAGATGCCGTGCAGGCGTTACTGCATGCTGATTGGCAAGGTTGGGATGCGGCGGCTGATGTGAGCGTGTGTGTGCTAAAAGAGGATGCGGCTTCTCGCGGCTTAAGCGGAGCTGCGCTCAATAGCCAAGCAATCCTGGTGGATATGGAAGGCTTTGTCGAACTGACTGAGCAGCATACTAAGATTCTGTCATGGTACTAAATCAATGAGTGATGAAAGTTTATACCGTTATCTTGATGCTGATGAACAAATCAAGCTCGACCCCGAAGGCTATTTAGTAGAGCAGGGGGATTGGGACGAGGGTGTTGCTGATTTGTTAGCTAAGGATGAAGAGCTAACACTTACAGAGGAGCACTGGGAGCTCATTCGCGTGGTGCGGGATTTTTATGCCCGCTATGAAATGGCACCAGCGATGCGACCGCTAGTCAAAGCCACCAAGCAAGCATTAGGCGAGGAAAAAGGGCGCTCGGTCTATTTAATGAGCCTATTCCCCGGCAGCCCGCCGAAACGTTTAGCTCGTATTGCTGGGTTGCCCAAGCCGACGAACTGCTTGTAGTAAGCAACCTTAGCGCTAAACCAAATCCCCTCGGGTACACACCGATAGCACGACAGCATCGTCTTGGCTGGTAGAGACTAGGGCGTGGCCCATGTCACTATCGAAGTAGATGCTGTCGCCTTCGGCCAGTACTAGCGGCGCATAGAATTCTGTATAGAGAATGATGTCGCCGTGCAGCACCATCAAAAACTCTTCGCCATCGTGGCGCACCCACTGGTGATACTCTTCAAAACTACGCGCCCGCACGATGGTTTTAAACGGAATCATGCGTTTTTGCGCAAGCTGATGGCCCAGCAGCTCATGCTCGTAGGTGGGAGTAGGGTGCAGCTGCCCTTTTCCTTTCCGAGTGAGATCGCGCCTACCCATGGTGTAGCGTTCGCGTTTGGGTGGCGTAAAGAGCTGGGGCAGGTCGATATTGAGACCACTAATCAGTTTCTGCACCACGCTAAACGTCGGCGACACCTGATCGTTCTCGATTTTGGAGAGCGTGGAGCGAGCAATGCCGGTGCGCTGGCTCACATCTTCCAGCGTCCACTGATTGGCAAGGCGAATCTGCTTGAGGCGCTCGCCCAGGCGTAACGGCTCGACAAAGGGTTTGCGCCCTGACGCGATGCGCAGCGCTGCGTGCTCTTCAGAAGTGGCGGTCATAACGGTCACGTAGAATGGAGGCCAACATGGTGGCTGCATAGTACCACAGCTCCCTAACCGCGGGTGCGGCTAGGGAGTATTGGTGAAGGGCAGGCCCAAGAGCGCTTTCAGGTGTGCTTCGGCACCGCTGGCCAATGACGTGGGATTGTAGCCACCCTCCAACACAGACACGACTCGGTTATCGGCGTAGAGCGCCGCAATTTCCATAGCCAAGTGTGTTACCCAGTAGAAGTCTTCATCCTCAAGGCAAATATCGCCCATAGGGTCATCTTTATGGGCATCAAAACCTGCCGATAGCATCACCAGGTCGGGTTTGAACGCATGCAGCGCTGGCAACCATTGGCGCTCAATAATACGGCGATACTCCTGGCTAGCGGTACCTACTTCCAACGGGGTATTAATCACGTTCTGCCATTCGCTGCGCAGGTAACGCCACGGGTAGAAGGGGTATTGAAAGCTAGTGCAAATCAGTACTTCGGGGTCATTTTTAAAAATATCGATAGTGCCGTTACATTGATGCACATCAAAATCGAGAATGGCGATCCGCTTAGCGCCGTATTTTGCTTTGGCATGGGCAGCTCCCACGGCAATGTTGTTGTAAAAGCAGAAGCCCATCGCATCTGCAGCTTCTGCATGGTGCCCGGGTGGACGAACGGCGCAAAATACGTTATCTGCCTGGCGTTTAAACACCTGATCAACACCACGAACGACTGCACCTGCGGCCACTCGTGCGGCTTTTAGGCTATCTGGGTTCATCATGGTGTCGCTGTCCAGCGTGACAATCCCTTCTTTAGGAAGGCACTTTTCCAGCGCATTTAGGTGGCGCAGGGGATGTACCCTTGCCAAAGCCTCATCGCAGGCTTCTTTCGCATCGGCTTGCATGGTTTGCTGCAATAGCCCAGAGAGTGATAGGCGCGCACGAATTGCCTCCAGCCGCAGTGGGCTTTCAGGGTGTTCTGGCCCCATGTGGTGCAATGCGCAGTCGGGGTGGGTAAGGTAGGCAGTGATCATGCAAGCGCTCCGATAACAATAAAGCTACCTTAATCGCCACGGGGGCTTGCGCGACAGTGTCAATAAGTCGTACACAGTAGTCATTCACTCCAGGGGAGGCGCATTCGTGAGCACACGTTTTTTGCATCATTTTTTCGAACCTCGTTCGGCTGCCGTGTTCGGTGCCTCTGAAAAGCCTGAGTCCTTGGGTGGTTTGGTACTAGGCAATCTTCAAGAGGGCGGTTTTAGGGGCAAACTCTGGGCCGTGAACCTCAAGGGGTACGAAACGGTGCTTGGCGTTGACTGTGTGCGTACGGTTGATGAGCTGCCGGAAGTGCCAGACCTTGCAGTAGTGTGTTCGCCTATTGAAGGCGTCCCCAAACTGATTAAAAAGCTCGGAAAGTTTGGCGTAAAAGCCGCTTTGGTGCTCTCTGGTGGAGCCTACCTTGACCGTGATGAGGACAATAAAGGCTCTATTCGCCAACGCATGCTGCAAGCTGCCCGGGAGTCAGGCATTCGTGTGCTTGGTCCGGAGTGTATGGGGCTGATTGTGCCCGGCAAAAAGCTCAATGCCTCCTACGCCAGCCAGCCGGTTAAAGCCGGCAGGGTCGCCTACCTAGGCCAGTCAGGGATGCTGGCCAACGCGATGATCGACTGGGCAGCGGGTCGCGATGTCGGCTTCTCCCATTTGATTACCGTAGGGGACAGCGTTGATGTCCTGCTGCCTGATTTGATCGACTATGTGAACCAGTTTTCCCCTGCTCAGGCCATCTTATTGCATCTGGAGCGGGTAACGGATGCCCAGCACTTTATGACCTCCGTACGGGATGCTTCCCGTAACCGTTTGGTGGTGGCGATCAAAAGTGGCCGCACGCCGCAGTCGGATATTTCCGGCATGCCCCCTACACCGGGCATCGCCAATCGCGACGTGGTGTTCGATGCTGCCTTCGCCCGTGCAGGCGTGGTTCGGGTAAACGATTCGGATGAAATGCTCGATGCGCTGGAAACGCTATCACGCATGAAGCCACTGCGCGGCGACCGTTTGGCGATTGTTTCCAACGGGCTTGGGCCTGCCATGCTGGCCATCGATAAGCTGATTAGCGCGGGTGGCAAGCTCGCTGAGTTCAGCCCAGACACCCAGGCGGCGCTGCATAAAAGCCAAGTGGATATGAGTAAGCCGGGTGAAAACCCTGTGGACTTAGGCGGTAACGCGACGCCAGAGCGCTTTGTGGAGGCGCTGCAAATCGTCACCGCTGACCCTAATGTGGATGCCGTGCTGGTAGTGCACGCCCCCACGAGGTTAGCGCCTTCCCAGGTCACCGCTCAGGCGCTGATCGATCACCGTAAAACCTTTAAGCGTAATTTACTCACTAGCTGGATGGGCTTGAAAGAAGCGCTAAATGCTCGCCATGTCTGCAACCTGGCAGGGATTCCCACCTATACCTCGCCTGAAAAGGCAGTAAAGGCGTTTATGCACATGGTGGATTACCAGCGTGTGCAGGCGCTGCTGCATGAAATCCCCCCCAGCCTGCCGTTTTCCACTAGCCCAGATATTCGCGCCGAGTGCCGGGCACTGATCAAGCAGGCAAAAGAGCAGGGCAGGCAGACACTGACCCACTCTGAAACCGCGCAAGTGTTGGAGGCTTACGGCATTCCTACCGCCACCAGCGCCTATGTGCACTCCCCAGAAGAGGCTTTGGTGGTCGCCGAGCGCTTTCCGGGGCCCAAGGCGCTGAAAGTGGTTCATGAGGGTAACTGCCGGCCTTATCGCTATCGCAAGCACCCGCATAAAATTTCCGCTGGGCTACTGCAGGATTTAGAAACCCCGGAGCAAGTCGCCGACGGCGTAAGGCGGTTGGGCGATAAGGTGCAGGAGAAATTTCCCGAGCACGCCATTCGAGAGTACTGCTTACAACCTATGCAGCGCGGTAAGCACTCTATGCAAATTTGTGCAGGCATCACGCGGGACCCCGTGTTTGGGCCGCTGATCGTCTTCGGTATTGGCGGTTACAAGGTTAACGTACTTGCCGACCGCCAAGTGGCGCTGCCGCCGCTCAATATGAGCCTCGCCTCAGATGTAGTGGGCCGCACTCATGCGGCGTCATTGATTCGTGAGCACTCTGCCGACCCCGAGCGAGATATTCAGCACCTTTGCCAACTGCTGGTTAAGCTGTCACAAATGGCCTCCGACCTGACGGACCTGCGTGGTTTGGAGCTCAACCCGTTACTGTTAAACCGCGATGGCATGCTGGCGGTCGATTTTGCGATGGATTTGGGGCACCCCGCACGCTTTGCGATCATGCCTTACCCGGAAGAGCTCAGGGAGTGGGTCACACTCAATAACGGCTGGCAGGTGGAGGTGCGGCCTATTCGCGCCGAGGATGCTCCGCTGATCACGACGTTTCATCGCCAGCTGTCAGAGGAGAGTATTCGGTTTCGCTACTTCCATAACAAGTCGAACCTTACCCAGCGGGACCTCTCCATCCTGTCGCATATCAACTATGACCGGCAAATGGCCTTTATTGCCGAGCATCAGCACGATGATGGCAGTAAGGAGATGCTGGGAGTGGTGAGGGTTTGGAACGACCCTGACAATATACGCACCGAGTTCTCTATTATCATTCGGGATGATCTTCAGGGGCTGGGTATTGGCAGCCTGCTGATGAAGAAGATGATCGACTACTGCACCAGCATCGGCACGCTCGAAATGATCGGCAAGATCATGGTGGATAACCACCCGATGCGGGCACTGATGAAGCACCTTGGCTTCCGCTGTCGGTACAACATGGAAGAGCAGGTGATTGATGCAGTGTTACGGCTAAACGAACCCGACAGCGAGTGGCAACGGCACCGCTTGGAGAGCCAGCCGGATTAAGCCTAAGCCACGCTCAAACAAATGGCCTGCTGGTAAATATCGGCAGGCCATTTGTTGAATGACATGTCGCGCTAGATGATTAGGGCGCTAAACGGAACCGGCTCCACTCACCGCCATCACGGCGCTCATAGCGCAAACGGTCGTGCAAACGGCTGGGTTGCCCTTGCCAAAACTCGATCATTTCAGGATTTACGCGGTAGCCGCCCCAGTGGATCGGACGCGGAATATCCTGGCCTTCGTAAGCCTGTTCAAAGCGCTTTTGACGCTCCTCAATCCAGTTGCGGTCCGGAATGACCACGCTTTGGGTCGCGATCCAAGCTCCTAACTGGCTGCCGCGCGGGCGGCTGGCAAAATACTCATCCGACTCTTCTGCAGACACTTGCTCCACCGGGCCTTCGATGCGTACTTGGCGTGATAAGGAGGGCCACCAGAACGTCAAAGCAGCATAAGGCACGTTGTTTAACTCGCTGCCCTTATGGCTATGGTAGTTGGTGAAAAACACCATGCCCTGCTCATCGAATCCCTTAAGCAGCACAACGCGTGCATGAGGACGTCCCTGGCTGTCCACCGTGGCGAGTGTCATGGCATTACCATCCTTGCCTTCGCTTTCCAGCGCTAAGCTGAACCACTCATCAAACATGACAAACGGGTTATCTGGGGTTTGCGCTTCTTCTAAACGCCCACCCTCATAGTCACGCCTGACGTCGGCAATATTTCGTGTCATCGGTGAAGCTCCCTTGCGGTGATAAGTTGCATTATTGTCATGTTCGCTGGTCTACCGATAAAGCTCAAGTGTTGTTCGGTTTGTGGTTGCAAACGATAAGAGCAGTAGCAAAGCGTTAGCAGGCGCGCTGAATCGTTCTATGAGAAAACAGCAATAAATGAGAAACTCTACCAGTATGACGTTAGAGGATAGCTTGATGCAGAGTCGCACGACACGCATAGCCGTATGGGATAAGTTAATTCGTTTGTTTCACTGGTCCCTGTTGGCGGCGGTGGTGATTTCGTTTTACACCACCAAAACCACGGGGCAACCGTTTTTATTTCCTATCGAAGTGCATGCTCAGTCAGGCTACATCATTATTGGCCTGTTGGTATTTCGTTTTATTTGGGGGTTGGTAGGCTCGCCCTACGCTCGGTTTAGCACTTTTTTATACGGCCCGAAGAAGACGGCCGGGTACGCCAAAGCGCTGATGACACGGCGTGCACCGCACTATGCAAGCCATAACCCGGTAGGCGGGTGGATGGTGGTGCTACTACTAGTGTCACTGGGTTTTCAAGCGCTCAGCGGACTATTTCTGAGCGACGATATTTTCTTTCAGGCGCCGCTTTATGGGCTTTTGGGCCCTGCAGTAGGTGATGTGCTAGCCCGGCTGCATTCGTTGAATAGCGACCTGTTGCTGATATTGATTGGTTTACATCTGGTGGGTTTGGTTTGGCATACACTGCAGGGCGAGCGCTTAGTGCCCGCTATGCTGACGGGTGTGAAGCGTTTTTCAAACGTGCCAGCCGATGAAAAGCCTGCCGCTTACCGTGCACAAAAGCGCTATGCGATTGGCGCGTTGCTGGTAGCAGCAGGCGTGAGTGGCTGGCTCTGGTTTTATTAGCAGTGGCTAGCCGTTAAGGCGCTGCTGGCGGCTGCGAAAGCGCGCATAGCCCATGCAGCCCGTAAACAGCGCCAGCGATACTAAAGCTTCCAGCACGCCGCGCATGCCTTGCCCCGGCAGCGTGGCTAACATAACGCCTTGGGTAAAGTAGAGTAGGCTAACGAACGCAAGCCAGGCGTGCCCACGAGCCCGCTGGCCAATAATAGACGGCAAGAACAGCACCAGTGGAAGCACAAACGCCACGACTGGCCGCCAGTTAAACGTATCGCCCTGTACAAAGAAGCCACGATAAATCACTAGCACCAGTAGCAGCACAAAGCTGATGATTACTAACTGTCGTGCTTGTCGGGTTAATTTATCGAGCCCGTGTTTCTCCTCAAGCCCCTCTAACCACTGCCTCATGGTGTTTCCTCCAGGCGCATCTTGTGCATTGCCAGCGCTAGTTTCGCGAGCCGTTTACCTTGTGCCTTGCACAGAGCCCGTTCGCGCTCGTCTACCGGGCGATCACTGCGCGCCCCTGCTACATGGCTAGCCCCGTAAGGCGTGCCGCCGTGCTGAGTGTTCAGCAGCTCGGTTTCACTGTAGGGAATACCCGCATACACCATGCCGTGATGGAGTAGCGGTACCAGCATCGTCAATAGCGTGCTTTCCTGGCCGCCATGCAAGCTGGACGTGGAGGTGAAGGCGCTGGCGGGTTTATCAATTAACGCACCGTTCATCCAGAGGCTACTGGTGGTGTCGAGAAAATACTTTAACGGTGCTGCCATATTGCCAAACCGCGTCGGACTACCTAACGCTAGCGCGCTGCAGTGGCGCAAGTCATCCAGGTCTGCATAAACAGCACCTTCCTCAGGGATCTCTGGATCCACCGCTTCACAGGTTGGCGACACTGCTGGCACGGTGCGCAAGCGCGCCTCAATACCAGGAATGCTTTCAACGCCCGCAGCTAGTTGGCGTGCCATGTCTGCAGTGGCTCCTGAACGGGAGTAATACAGAATTAATACGTACGGCGTGGCTTCACTCATGGCGTGTCCTAAACAGTAGGGGTGGCGACCGTCGGTGGGACTCTACGGCCACAAAAAACTAGTCGTATGTTACCAGAGCTATCCGGTGGGCAGGAGGGTGGATGTCGAGCTCACTTACCATGGGGAGTCGTACGTATACCCAGGCAGTACTACCATCCGCGAGTGTCTGTTCAACGCGTTCATAGCGAATGCCCAGCCGCTCGTAGCGGTCCAACCGCTGCAAGGCCTCGGGCGAAACGGTCAGCAGTAGGCCATCGACATAACTGTCTGCGTTGCGGGAAAGATCCAGCCCTTGGCGTTCAAATCCGTCTAGGCGGGCAGGCTTAGGCGAGCCTGAGGTGCCCATCACCACCCATCGAATGGGCAAGTAACGTAGCGTGCCATAAACAAAGACCTGGTGCGTGCGCTGTTCGATGTCCGGCAGCTCTTCCGGGCGTTCGTAGAACCAAGGACTTAGCATGGCCAGCCATAGCCAGACGGCCACTCCCAGTACGCAGAATAGCGAAACCACCACTAAACGCTTTAACCAAATCATGCCAATATCCTACGCAAAGTATGACGTTTTAGAGTGAAGAACTGTCGATCACAAGACAAGTCTTAAGCAGTGTCGGTGATTTTGCTACGATAAGCATCGTCGCTTAGGCATTAGACTAAGCATCGGACCCTATCGGAGGAGCCTGTTATGAGCCAGTCACTTCGTGATGAGATGGATTTCCGCGCACTCGTTGGCGATGTGAAGCCACTTCCCCAGCGTAACCGTGCAGACACAGGCCCCCAACGTCAGCGGCCCTCAGAAGCCCAGCTGGCCAGACGTGAAAGCGCTGCAGAGCGCTTAGATGAGCGTAATTTTTTATCCGACGACTTTGTTGATCTGCTGCCCCCGTTTGATCCTATTGAGTTTCGCCGGGAGGGCATTCAACAAGGGGTCGTCGATAAATTAAAGCACGGTGGCTACAGTGTGCAGGCACAGCTGCACATGCTACGGCGCCCGCTGGCAGAGTGCCGGCGAATGCTGTTTCCCTTCATCCAAGAGGCCTATGCGCACGACCTGCGCTCGGTATTAATCGTTCACGGCCGTGGGCGGGAGCTGGATAGCCCGGCCAACGTACTGCGCTCTTATATTGCCAAGTGGCTCACTCAGTTTGATGAGGTGCAAGCCTATGTATCCGCTCAGCCCTCGGAAGGGGGATTAGGCGCAACCTGGGTGATGCTGCGTAAAAGTGATCGCGCCAAAGCCAATAATCGCGAGCGCCAGCAGAAACGGCGTGGTTAAACGCAAAAACGCCGACAAGGGCTGGCCCCTGTCGGCGTTTGTAGTGCAGTAGAGCGGTTTAATGGCTAGCCGTTAAACGCTTTTCAAATAGCGCTTGGCGCTCTTCAACGTCGGTTTGGTAACGTACGCTAAAGGCGTTCAGAGCGCGAAGGGCATCTTCTGGATGCTGGTCATCACGCAGTGCCATGGTGGAGAAACCACAGCGGCGCATGTAATCCAACTGATCCACCAGAACATCGCCAACCGCACGGATTTCGCCTGTATAGCCATAACGCTCGCGCAGCAGGCGAGCGATGGTGTAGCCGCGACCATCGGTGAATGCAGGAAAGTCTACGGCAATGGCAGAAGCGCCTTTCAACGTGCTGCCAAGCTCGGTAGTGAGTTCAGTGTCACTCGTGAGCAGAGGGGCGAGTTCGTTGTCGTCCTGGTTCGCCTGCCATAGCGCCAGTGGAACAAACGCAGGGCGCTGCTCGGGTAGCGCCTCAGCATCGTATGAGACACACCAGGCGTTTTCAGCGGCCAGCTCACCGTTCTCAATTAAATGATCTACATGAACCGGAGTTTGTTCAACCACTTCGGTTTGGGTGTCATTGCTGGGCATAAACACGCTCCTTAAAGGGTTTTAGGCCAATGCGGCGATAAGTGTCCAGGAAACGCTCATCTTCGTGACGCTCGGCCACGTAGACTTCCAGCACTTTCTCAACCACGCCCGGCACGTCTTCACGGAAGAAAGAGGGGCCCAAGATTTTACCCAGTGAGGCATCATCGGTGGAGTTACCGCCAATCGAGATTTGGTAGTACTCTTCGCCTTTCTTATCGACCCCCAAAATACCAATGTGGCCGACATGGTGGTGACCACAGGCGTTCATGCAACCTGAAATGTTCAGGTCCAGCGGGCCAAGGTCGTAGAGGAAGTCTAAGTCTTCAAACCGCTCTTGAAGCGCCTGGGCAATTGGAATAGAGACCGCATTGGCAAGGCCGCAGTAGTCGCCACCGGGGCAGCAGATAATGTCGTTCAGCGTGCCAACAGTGGGGTTGGCCATGCCGAGCGCGTCCAGCTCTTTCCACAGCGCTTCTAGCTCGTCAACCGGCACATCTGATAGCACCAAGTTCTGCTCGTGAGTAACACGCACTTCACCAAAGCTATAGCGGTCAGCCAAATCAGCAACGGCTTCCATCTGGTCGGCGGTGACATCCCCCGGTGCGTGCTCGCGGCGCTTCAGCGACAGCGTGACGGCTTTGTAGCCCGGCACTTTGTGGTCGGTCACGTTATTGGTCACAAAGCGCGCAAAGCTGCGGTTTTCACTGCGTAGCTTGTCGAAATCTTCCGTGGCGCTCGCTGCTACCGGGCGACGGTCGGGTTCAGGGAAGTGCACCTTGGCTGCCTCGACCGCTGCTTGGTTAAGGGTCTGCGGGCCATCTTTCAGGTGGGCCCACTCTTCATCAACCCGGCGGCGGAATTCTTCAATGCCTAGCGCTTTCACCAATATCTTAATGCGCGCCTTGAACTTGTTGTCCCGGCGGCCGAACTGGTTGTAAACCCGTACGCAGGCTTCAAGATACGTCAGCAGGTGCTGCCAGGGCAGGTCTTCGCGCACCACATCGCCAATCATGGGCGTGCGGCCCAGACCACCACCGGCCAGCACTTTAATGCGCAGCTCGCCGTCATCGTTGCGCCACAGGCGCAGGCCAATATCGTGCACTTGAATAGCCGCGCGATCTTGGGCAGCACCGCTCACGGCAATTTTGAATTTGCGTGGCAGATAGGCGAATTCCGGATGCAGGGTAGACCACTGACGAATAAGCTCGCACCAGGGGCGTGGGTCTTCCACTTCATCGTTGGCAATACCAGCAAACTGGTCGCTGGTGGTGTTACGAATGCAGTTGCCGCTGGTTTGAATAGCGTGCATCTGTACTTTGGCCAGCTCACCTAAGATATCCGGCACGTCTTCCAGCGCAGGCCAGTTGAGCTGCAGGTTTTGGCGCGTCGTAAAGTGGCCGTAGCCGCGGTCGTAGCGGCGGGTGATATCGGCCAGTGCACGCAGTTGAGCGCCTGCTAGCATCCCGTATGGGATGGCAATGCGCAGCATCGGTGCGTGCTTTTGAATATACAGGCCGTTTTGCAGCCGTAGCGGGCGAAACTCTTCTTCTCCCAAACGTCCGGCTTGGTAGCGTTCCATCTGATCGCGGAACTGAGCTACGCGCTCGTCAACCAGCGTTTGGTCGTGAATATCATAACGGTACATGGGGCACGATCCTGCTAAAAGCGAAATGGTCACGTCGAGACGGACGGTAATGTGCCGTCACCTTAACGCGGGCGTCATATTCTACAAAAGAATATATAATTATCTTTTTATCGTTAAATGCTATTTAGAAGCGTCTATTTTAAAGCCGTGGGCTAGCCAGCGGCGTCGCTGCCATACCCACAAAAAGCTGCTGGAGTTGAGCAGCCGGTAAAAGAGCTGCGTCAACCATACACCTACAAGGCCGTAGCCAAGCCAAATACCCACCCACCAGGCCAGCGGCAAAAACAGTAGCCACTGCATGCCCAGCGTCAGCAGCATGACGGTACGCTGCGCACCTGCGCCCATCAATGCCTGCGCCAGCACCAGCGCGGCAGCATCAAGCACAATCATCAAGCCGGTGATTTGCAGGGGCAGTCTCCCCAACTGCACCAGCGACTCATCGGTAAAGAAGATGCTTAAAATGGGCTCGGGCATAACGAGCATGGGTAACGCTAAAACAGTCAGCAGCATACCGGCAACACTTAAGGCGTCAATGCCCCAGCGGTGGGCGGCCTGCTGATCGTCACGGCCTAGGGCCTCGCCTACAAGGCTCATGGCGGCCACGCCAACGCCGACTCCCGGCAAAATCAGTAAGAGAGATAAATTTACCAGCACATGGCCCACAGCTACGCTGGATGTACCCAACTGGCCCAGCAGCCAAAACAGCACCACGTAGCCTGCGGCAAACCATAGCTGCTGTAGCGAGTGAGGAAGCGCGAGCTTCAGAGTAACCTTCACGCCATGCCATGAAGGCAAGAGGCGAGTAAGCGGGGGGCTTTGCCGCCACGTAATGACAGCCCAGATGAATAACCCGAGCAGAAGCGACAGAGTGGTGCCGATAGCGGCGCCGTTCACGCCTAATGCTGGTAACCCCCCAATACCGTAAATCAGCGCCGCGCTGAGGGCGACGTTCACAACATGCACGAACACGATAATACGCAGATAAAGGTGCGTTTGTTGCAATCCATTCCAGTAGCCGCGCAGGCAAAGAGTCAGTGCAATCACCGTGAGCGCTACAACGCGCCAGCGGAAGTACTCAAGGGCGATCTGAGTAACTGCATCCGAAGGTGCCATCAGTTGAATGAGGGCAGGCGTTTGCCACCAAGCAAGGCAAGAGAGCGGCAGACCAATGGCTAAGCCAATCATTAAGCCAGCGCGAAGCGGCTGGGCAGTGCAGGCCTTTTCAGCACCTGAAGCATGGGCGGTTTGCGACTGCACGCTGGAGGAGAGCCCGAAAACCAGTGCCGTCATCATAAACATGGCATAGCCGCCGATACCGACCCCCGCCAGTGCTTCCTGGCCTAAGTGACCGACCAGAGCAGCATCAATAAGGTTGAGCACGCTCTGGGAGAGCATGCCCAACATAATGGGGAAGGCCAAGCGCATGACCTTTCCCTGACGACGAACCACCGGCGACATACGCTAGACTGGTTTAGCTAGGGTCGTAAGAGAGTACCGGCGACAGCCAGCGCTCCATCTCCTCCAGCGGCATCTGCTTACGCTCAGCCAGCGCTTCGACTTGGTCGCGAGTAATTTTGCCGGTAGAGAAGTACTTCGACTGCGGGTGAGCAAAGTACCAGCCCGATACAGCCGCTGCCGGCCACATAGCAAAATTTTCCGTCAGCGTAAGGCCGGTGTTGTCCGGCGCGTTCAAGAGACGGAAAAGCGTTGCCTTCTCGGTATGGTCGGGGCAGGCGGGGTAGCCCGGAGCCGGGCGAATGCCTTGGTACTTTTCTGCAATCAGTGCTTCGTTGTCCAGCGTTTCTTCGGGCACGTAGCCCCAGAACTCTTTCCGTACTCTCT
>NZ_JAMZBE010000045.1:0-24556 GCF_024158645.1 Halomonas sp. 707B3 | reverse complement strand
GAGTAGACCAAGAATAACCGCCAGTATCAGCGACAGAACGGCCAGTTGAATGGTAACGCCCGCCCCTTCGATCAGGCGGGGGCCGTAACCTTGCAAATCGAGCATGGTGTGGGTGCCTCGCGGATCAGTATTTGGGAGCCAGGAACTGCTTCAGGCGCGGTGACTGTGGGTTACCGAGTACATCGTCGGGAGCCCCTTGCTCTTCTACCAAGCCCTGATGCAAGTAGATGACTTTACTGGAAACGTCGCGGGCAAAGCTCATTTCGTGGGTGACCACGACCATGGTGCGTCCCTCATCGGCCAGGTCACGCATGACCTTCAGCACGTCGCCCACCAGTTCCGGGTCGAGCGCTGAGGTCGGCTCGTCAAACAGCATCACTTCAGGGTTCATGGCCAGCGCCCGGGCAATCGCGCCGCGCTGCTGCTGGCCGCCGGACATTTGTGCCGGGTAGGCGTTGGCGCGAGCGCTAAGCCCTACGCGGTCCAGCAGTGCGTGGGCGTGCTCAATGGCCTCTTTTTTCGGCTTGCCGAGCACGTGAATCGGTGCTTCGATGATGTTTTCCAAAAGCGTCATGTGCGCCCATAGGTTGAAGCTCTGGAACACCATGGAGAGCTTGGCGCGCATTTGAACCACCTGTTTCCAGTCCGCTGGCTCGCGGCCGTGCTTGGTGGTTTTAAAGCGGATTTGCTCGCCGTGAACGTACAGTTCGCCGTCGTCCGGCTGTTCCAGCAGGTTCATGCAGCGCAAGAAGGTGCTTTTGCCTGACCCTGAGGCACCAATGAGGGTGATGACGTCACCTTTTTGGGCTTCCAGAGAGAGGCCTTTGAGGACTTCTGTATCGCCAAAGCGCTTTTTAATATTGCGCACTTCAAGGGGAGTAGGCGTAGCGGCCATAACTTAGGCTCCAGTACAGGGTTGCCGCAGCAGCAACAAATGAATTCGTCGTGCGTGTGTGCGGCTGGCGCGAAAAAAGGGGCGATTCTATCAGGACTGTGCCAAATGCGCGTACTTTATCAGGGCGACATTGGTCTTGGTATGTTGCTGTATGTCCCGATAGCCCCTTTACGTTGTTGTTATAAAAGCGTCTTTATGGATGCTAGTCGGTGCCACTCATGGGCGGCAGGTCACGCGATGGCGTGACTGGGTACCACTAGCAGAGCTGCTCGTGCCCCGATTTCGACTTGGGCATTGGGAAATACCACGTGCAGCGGCGTCTCTTCCACCACGAAGTCGCCTGCTACCTCATCTTTAGCCAGGCAGGTGCCGGGTTCAAAGCGGCTGAAATTAGGCACATCGTCGGCAAAGCAGAGGCTAAAGTTTTCTGCTTGGCGCATGAGCTCGTGCTTCACTCGGAAAAATACCATCGACTCGACTGGCTGTTGGGGCGGCTCGTAGCCGGCGCCTAGCTTATTAAGCAGGGTTAACATTGGCGCCAGGGCGGCCATGTCGTTCTCGCCAAACGGGGCAACGCGGCCAAGCTCAAACGTAAACGCCTGGGCGTGGTGGTAGTGTTTGCTGTAGTGAGAGAAGGTCCAGCTGTGTTGATGCTGATGCAGCACCGCCTGCATATCGGCGGCCGCTAACCATGCCCACTGCTGCGCATTGGTGGCCGTTTCTGCATAGGGCTCTACCACAAAGCGCGTGTACAAACTGCCGCGTATGGCGGTGTGCAGGTCGTAGTGTAGTTTGGGTAACGCGTGGTGGCGGGCGTAGAACGCATCGACCGCTTCCATCAATTCCCGCGCCCGGTCCGGTTCCCTGCCCTGTTCGTCCAGCCCGCGTTTGAACAGCCTATTTAAATTAGTCGTGATGAAGCGCTGCTGAGCTTTCAACGCGGGTATGTTGCCCAAGATGACCAGAACCGGCGCGCCGAGCTGTTCGGTGCTTGCTTCGAGGGCGCTTAGCCATTCGCCAACAAGCTCCACAGGCGCTGTTTCATTACCGTGGATGGCGGCAGAAAAAATACATGCCTGCGCGCCAGGACGCAGAATGTTGGGCGTCAGTTCTAAAATACCCGGCCCGTGAAGGTGGTAAGTGCCGCTGGGAAAGCGGCCGATGCGCGGGGAAGGGCGTTCGCCGTCAAGCGTCCAGTCGAGCCATTGGCCTAGCATGAAAGTGTCCTTAAGCATGGGCATTCGCTTTTTTTATGCTTCTACCTTTAACCACGCTCGCGGCTGTTCACAAGGGGAAGCGTCGTTCGCGTGAAAATGGCCGGTGGGATGATGAAAGTTGCCGGTAAAAAAAAGCGCTCATGGCTCATCGCCACAAGCGCTTTGATCACTGGTGCTCTTATTTCCATAGCGCTGTGAGGTTCATTTAGCCTGCCCGCTGTCGCTGCATCTCCTCCTGGTACTCTTTTGCCAGCGATGATTTCTGATTCTCCTGTAAGCCACGGCCCGCTAGCTGAAATACCTCTTGCTCCTCCTCATCAAGGTGGTGCGTTACCAAATGCTGAAGCTGTTTGGCATGGGTGAGCCAGTGGCTGGCGCTGTAATCGGTGTCGTCTAGCAGTTCGATCAGCTCATCGATCTCGTGGTGCTCGGCCACGCTGTGGCGCGCTTTTTCTTGGGTAAGGTCGATATCCATCATGGGGACATACAGCGCGCGCTCTTCGGCGTTGGCGTGGTACTTCAGCTCGGCACGCACCTGCTGGTACAGGGTGTCGCGCTCTTCACTGTCACCATGGGTTTCTACCAAGCGTGCCAGCAGGTCTCGCTGAATATCGTGGTCTTTGCGCAGTGCTTCGAAAATCGTCATGCCGGACTCCTTGGCGTTATACGTGAATGAAACTTGTCGTAAAAACGATACAAGAAAATTAGTGCCGAAGTGGCAAAAGTGCAAGGTCGGCACATCGATGAAATCGAAGCGCGGCGTCGAAAACATTCGCTTTTATCTACGCTTAACTGCGCTATGTTTTAATGAGTTTTCACTGCCCGCCGTGGGCAACCTGTCTGATGCTTGAATGCATGTGCAAAGGAGTGAGTAATGACGAAGGTACTGGTACTTTATTATTCCATGTATGGACATATCGATACCTTAGCAGCCGCTGTGGCGGAAGGTGCAAAGGGAGTTGATGGCGTAGAGGTGACGGTAAAACGCGTGCCCGAAACTATGCCGGAAGAAGCGTTCAAAAACGCGGGCGGCAAGCAGGATTTCACCACGCCGGAAGCCACGCCCCAAGAGCTGGCGGATTACGATGCCATCATCTTCGGCACGCCCACTCGCTTTGGCAACATGGCCGGCCAGATGCGTACTTTCCTCGACCAAACCGGTGGCTTATGGGCCAACGGCGCGCTGCGTGGCAAGGTGGCGAGCGTATTTACATCAACCGGTACCGGCGGCGGTGATGAGATGACCATTACGTCTACCTGGACCACGCTGGCCCACCACGGCATGGTCATCGTGCCGATTGGCTACGGCATTGAAGAGCAGTTTGATATTTCGAAAGTAAGCGGCGGTACGCCCTATGGTGCCGCGACGCTGGCCGGTGGCGATGGCTCCCGCCAGCCGGATGACCGCGAGCTGAAAATCGCCCGCTTCCAGGGTAAACACGTGGCTGAGATTGCCGCTAAGTTGGCGAGTTAATCGTTAGCTGCAAATTCTGGCTGAAAAAGAACAACGCCTCGCTGTTAATGCAGCGAGGCGTTGCTCGTTATGGGGCGTTGTTTTTATAGGGAGATTAGCCGCCAATCCGCTCGGCAATGGCTTTGCCCAAGCTTTCCGTGGTGCCCTTGCCGCCTACATCGCGGGTAAGCACTTGGCTATCGCCTTCGCTCAGCACCGCTTCAATGGCATCGACCATCGCATCGCCCGCTTCTTTATAGCCCAAGTGCTCCAGCATCATCGCCCCAGACCAGATTTGGCCGATGGGGTTGGCGATGCCTTTACCGGCGATATCCGGCGCGCTGCCGTGTACCGGCTCAAACAGGCTGGGGAATTTGCCTTCCGGGTTGATGTTGGCGGAGGGCGCAATGCCGATGGTGCCGGTGCAGGCCGGGCCTAAGTCGGAAAGAATATCGCCAAACAGGTTGCTGCCTACCACCACGTCGAACCAGTCCGGGTGCAGCACAAAGTTGGCGGTCAAAATATCAATGTGGAACTTATCCACGGCGATCTCTGGGTACTGCTTGGCCATCTCGGCCACGCGTTCATCCCAGTAGGGCATGGTGATGGAGATGCCGTTGGACTTCGTGGCCGAGGTAAGCTTTTTACGCGGGCGGGTTTGCGCTAGATCGAAGGCGTACTTCAGCACGCGGTCAACGCCGGTACGGCTCATCACCGTTTCCTGAATGACGATTTCACGCTCGGTGCCTTCATACATTTTGCCACCGACGCTGGAGTACTCGCCCTCGGTGTTCTCACGCACTACGTAAAAGTCGATATCGCCGGGCTTGCGGCCCGCCAGCGGGCTTTTAATGCCAGGCATTAACCGGCAGGGGCGCAGGTTGATGTACTGGTCGAATTGACGACGGAATTGCAGCAGCGAACCCCATAGCGAAATATGGTCCGGTACTTTTTCTGGCCAGCCCACCGCTCCATAGAACAGCGCGTCAAAGCCTTTGAGCTGCTCAAACCAGTCGTCGGGCAGCATCTTGCCGTGTTCCAGGTAGTAGTCGCAGCTACCAAACTCAAACGTGGTGAATTCCAGGTCGATATTGAAGCGCTTGGCGGTGGCTTCTAGTGCGCGGATGCCTTCGGGCATCACTTCGGTACCGATACCGTCGCCAGCGATGACTGCAATACGATGGGCCATGGGGGCTCCTTGTTTTATTAGACGTCACAAAATAGCAGGGCGTGTTTCCGTAGTATGAGTGTAGCGCCTGTTGGCGACGAGATAATCAGGCTACTATGCAAGCTATTGTTGCCTTAAAGTGAAGAATCCCATGATGCTGGATGACCTCGCCTTTTTTCAGCAGTTGGCCCGGGCAGGGAGCTTAACCGCTACCGCCCGAGAGCTGGGGCTGTCACTCTCGGCCGTCAGCAAGCGCTTGAAGCAGCTAGAAGCCCGGCTTGGCGTGACGCTGGCGGCGCGTACTACTCGCCGCTTGACGCTGACCGCTGAGGGGGAGCGCTATCTCACTCAAGGTGGGCTGATTTTAGAAGAGCTGCAAACGCTGGAAAGCGCACTCAGCGATACCGCGAGCCAAGGGCTCACCGGACGGCTGCGGGTCAACGCGACCTTTGGCTTTGGCAGGCGGCATATTGCGCCGCTGCTCTCACACTTTTGCGCAGAACACCCGGCCATAGAGAGCTGGCTGGAACTGACGAATTTCCCGCTCAATTTAAGCGATCACGGTTTTGATGTGGGGATTCGCATTGGCGAGCCGCCGGATTCGCGCCTAGTCGCCAAGCGTATTTTGCCCAACCGGCGGGTGCTGTGCGCCTCGCCAAGCTATATGGCTAAGATGCCCGCGCTGAACGTGCCGAGCGATCTTGCCCAACACAGCTGCCTGGTGATTCGTGAAAATGATAGCGACTTCCCGCTTTGGCGGTTTGAGCATCGCCACTCGTCGCAGCGCCAAGCGGTGAAAGTTAGCGGGCAACTGGCCAGTAACGACGGCGAGGTGATTACTCGCTTAGCGCTGGATGGCCATGGCGTGATGCTGCGCTCCTGGTGGGATGTGAACGAGCATCTCGCCAGCGGCGCGCTGCACACGCTGCTGCCGGATTGGCAGGGCGTGCGCGCTGACTTTTACGCGGTGTTTGAGCACCGCCGCCATATACCGACGCGCATTAGTGCCTTCATTGATTTTTTACAGCGGGAAATGGCGGGCAGGGTGCCCGCCTTGCCCAATGGCTGACGTGCGGGGTGCGCTAGCGGCCTGGGCAGGTTTGGTCCTGCACCACGTCAATCAGTTCATCGGTGGGGAAGTCCAGCTCGGCGGCGCGCTGGCGCAGGCGCTGCTCCACGTCGCCTTCAAGGGTTGGCGTGCGGGCTAGAATCCATAGGTAGTCGCGGTTGGGGCCTGCCACCAGAGCCCATTGGTAGTCATCATCTAATTCAAGGACGTTATAGCCGCCGTAAAACGGGCCAAAGAAGCTGACCTTCAGCCGCCCAACGCTCTCATCATCAATAAAGTAGGCGCGCCCCTCGGCTTCATCCCAGGCTTGCTCTTCCAGGTTGTAGCCTCGGTTGATTACCTTAACGCCGCCATCGTCGCGCAGGCTGTAGGTAGCCGTGACGCAGTCCAACCCCTCTTCAAAGGAGTGATCCAAGCGGGCAATTTCGTACCACTCGCCCAAATAGCGCTCTAGCTCAAAACCAGTGACAGGTTCGGTGCCATCGGGAATACCGGTGCAGCCGATCAGCAGTGTGCCGGTAGCGGCAACCGCTGCCAGCGTGGCCATGCTCCTTGGCCGCCATGCGGATTTCATCATCTCGCTCCTTGGTGAACACTTGAACAATAAACGTTAAATCTATCAGTGTGGGGCACTGCGTGCCATGGTTCCCTGTTGGGTGCTACACGGCAAGCAGAGGAAATAGGCTATGGTATGTCTGTTACCGTATCCTCTTACAATGCTGATAACAAAGGAGTGACTATGTGGCATCAACAAGAGATTCACTTACCGGAAATGCCCAGGGGCTTTCACCTCATTACCGACGAGATCGCCAGAGCGCTGCCCTGCTTGGCGGATTGCCATCAGGGGCTGCTGCACTTGCAGCTCATGCACACTTCTGCCTCGTTAACGCTTAATGAGAATACCGACCCAGACGTTCGCCACGACATGGATGCTTTTATTCGCCGTTTGGTGCCGGAAGGGCTGAACTATTTTCGCCATACTTTGGAAGGCCCCGACGATATGCCAGGGCACGTTGCTTCTAGCCTGCTGGGAACTCAGCTTAGCCTAGCGGTGCGCGATGGCCGCTTAGCCCTTGGCACCTGGCAAGGGGTATGGTTAGGTGAGCATCGCGAGCATGGCGGTTCACGTCGCCTGCTGGCCACGCTGAATGGCTGTGCTGAATCTTAGCAATCGCCTTTTTCTGATGTCTTTTTGAAGTAAGTGCCCCACCATGCCCCAACGTTTTTTTCGCCTCTCCCGACAACGCTGGTTGAGGCTGTTTTTTGCTCTCAACCTTACGCTGGTGGCTGGGTTAATTGCTCATCAGGTATGGCTCTATGTCGCTGAGCCTGAGTTTGAGTCACTGCACACGGTGGAGGTTGCGGATATACGCGAGCGGCTAGAGGGGCGTGACGCCTATCGGTTTGCGGTGGTAGGCAATATCAATAACTCGGTGAACGTGTTTCAAGACGAGATTATTCCGCTGCTAAACCAAGGTGATATCGACTTTATGGTATCGGCAGGCAACGCGGTGAGCGGAGGCCAGCAGGAGAGCTATCAGGCGATCTACCATAGCCTGGAGCTGCTCAACATGCCGTACCTGCTGACCTACGGTGAAAAAGAGGATAGCGATTTCGGCAGCTATCTGTTTTACGACTACTTCGGCCCGCACTTTTACTCGTTTGTGGCGGGCAATAGCCACTTTATCTTTCTAGATGGTACGGGCAAATCATCGACCTCTTGGCAGCTAGATTGGCTGGAGCGTGAGCTTGCCGCTTCGGAAGCGCCGCACCGCTTTTTGTTTGTGGGCTTGCCGCTGCACAACGTGATTCAGGATGCCCCGCTGTTTGAAGAAGATAACTATCTTAACGACCCACGGCTTGGCGATGGCATTATGCGCCTAGCCGAGCGCTACCGGGTTGATACGGTGTTCTCCGCAAACCTCTCTTTGTACGCCCAGCAAACCGTTAACGGTGTGAACTATGTCACCACGGGGGGCGCAGGTGGCCTGCTGCTGGATGCTGATGAGAGCTTTCATCACTATGTGGTGGTGGAAGTCGCGGGCGGCAGCGTGGGCATTTCGCCCGTGCGGCTAAACGTCGACCGTCCCGGCTGGTGGCGCATGCTGAGCAGCGTGGGATCGACAATTTATGCCTTCTTTTACGTCAGCTATCCGCGGTTTTTGCTAATTGTCGGGCTGTTAACCCTGCTTGCCATGCGCCTATACCGGCTGATTTTTGAAGAGCGCCACTACTATCCCGACTTCGATATCGACCCAACACCCTATCTGGAAAAAAGCCTACGGGTGGCGATGGTATCGAATAACTACTTTCCATTTGTCTCTGGGGTGTCGGTCTCTGTGGAGCGACTTCGCCAGGGGCTTAGCGACCTTAACCACCGTATTCAGCTGCTGGTGCCTCGCTACCGGGAGCCGTGGCAGGATGATGACACCATTCTACGGGTTCCTACGCTAATGGCGTTTGGTGAGAAACGTGAGTTTCGCTTAACGAATCCGTTTAGCGCGCGTTTTCGCCGCTGCCTGCGTGAGTTCAAACCCGACGTGATCCATGTTCATCACCCGTTCTGGCTGGGGTCGATGGGGCTATGGATGGGGCGCAGGCTTAAGGTGCCGGTCATCTATACCTACCACACCCGGTTGGAGCACTACGCTCATTTTGTGCCGCTACCGGGTGCGCTGTTTCGCAATCTGATTTCTCACTACCTGATCAAACACTTTTCTAATCGCTGCCAAGGGGTGATTGTGCCGACCTACTCGGCAGAGGAGTACCTGCGTATGATCGGTGTAAAAACCCCCTCGCTGGTACAGCCCACTGGGATTGATACGGCGCGCTTTGCCTATGCCAATGAGGAAGCGCTTACGTCGTTACGCGAGCAGTTGGCTATCGACCCCGCAGACACAGTGCTGGTGAGCGTATCCCGCATCAGCAAAGAGAAGAACATTGGCTTTATGTTGGAAGCGCTGGCGGAGCTAAAGCGCCAGGAGCAAACATCGCTGCGCCTGTTGCTGGTAGGCGATGGGCCGGACCGGCAGGCGATTCAGCAGCAGATTGAAACGTTGGGCTTGGAAGCGCAGGTGACGTTAGTAGGCGCCGTGCCACCAGAGGAGATGGCGCTCTACTATCACTTGGGGGATATGTTTGTGTTTGCTTCCACTTCGGAAACCCAGGGCATGGTGATTTTAGAGGCCATGGCCGCTGGGCTGCCGGTGGTCGCTGTTCGCTCCAGTGGAATTGATGATGTCGTACGAGACGGCTACAACGGTTTTAAAACGCCGCAGAACCGCCAGAAGTGGGGGCAGCGTGTGGTGGAACTGGCAGAGGATGAGGCACTACGCGATACTCTAGGCAGCCAAGCAAAAACCTTCTCCGCTGACTACGATATTGCCAAGTTTGCCGGTGCCGTAGCGCATTTTTATGCGGAGGTGCTGGCCAAGTATTACTCTAATCAGGACTACTCTAGTAAAACTCAAACAAGCGTGGAGCAAACGAACTAACGCCGATATTAGGCGTGATCGCGCTTGCCCTTGGCGGCGGTACGCGCGGTGGCCACGCGTTTGAGCAGCCAAAGCAGGCCCATTCCCGCCAATAAGCCTGCTACCGCGAGTGCCAGTTCTTGCCTTGATGCGGCAGTAAACAGCGCACCCAACTGGCTGCCTAGCAGGATGACCGCTGCCAGCCCTGGCACAATGCCGAGGGTGGAGCCAATCATGTAGTCGCGGAAATTAAGATGAAACGCCCCCGCAAGCATATTGGTCAGTGTGAACGGGGCGAGCGGCAGCAGGTTAATCACCGTCATGGTGCGGATGCCGCGTTTAGAAAGGTAGCCGGAGAGGCCGCGCAGGTGGCGGCCCCCGTAGCGCATCAGCGCGTCTCGCCCTAGCCAGTGGCCCACCCAGTAAGAGACCACCGAGGAACTCAGCGTACCCAAGGTGGCGTAGGCTAAGCCCCACACCGGCCCAAATAGCAGGCCAGTCAGCACCACTAACAGGCTAAGTGGGAACATCACTAACAGCGAGCTGATATAAACAGCAATAACCGCTGCGAACATCCAGGGTGCTTGCTGCCACTGGCTAATGGTGGTGGTGAGTTCTTTAAGATGCGCCTGGGTCAGCAGCCCTTGCTGCTGCAGGTAGCGCCACATCACACCTAGTATCACCAGCGCGATCAGTAAGCCTAGCCCTTTTAGCAACGTCCGTGACATTCCATCCCCACCGCCTGTTTGGCAAAAGAGCAATAGCATACGCCACTGCGGCGGTGGGGTGAACGAACGCGTTATTGTAGGCGCGCTTCAATGACAGGCCAGGCAGCGTCACCCTCGGTGGTCGTCACATCGGCCAGCATGGCTTCCACGCGCTCGGGGTGGTCGTTGATCCACTGCTGGGCCACCTCGGCAAGGTCACGCTCCTCTTGGCCAAAGGCTTGGATCATCCAGCTCTGCTCGTCGGCGGTAAAGCTAAACTGCTCAAAGAAGGTAACCAGCGCCGGGTGGGCATCGGCGTAGTCGCTGCGCAGTAGGGTGCGTACGTCGCTTTCGCCGTTGTTCTCACCGAACAGGTTTTCTGGGTCTTCCAGGTAGCGCATGGGCAGCTTAAGGTTCATCCAGTGGGGCGTCCAACCGACCCACACAATGGCCTCTTCTCTGGAAATCGCATCTTGAGCGGCGGAGAGCATGCCCACTTCGCTGGTATCCACTAAGCTCCAGTCGCCCAGTCCCCAAGTGTCGTTATCAATCGCGTTATGGAGAATCTCACTCGCCGCCGACCCTGCGCCAAAGCCATGAATTTGGCCGTTGAACTCATCACGGTGTTCATCTAAATCCGCGAAGCTTTGAATGCCGCGCTCATGCAGGTACGCCGGTACGGCCAGCGTCATCTGAGCGCCATCGACGTTGTTGGCGACATCGGTGAGCACGCCAGAGGCTTTGCGCGGTTCGAACATCTCTTTTTGTGCGGGTAGCCAAGCGCCTAAAAAGGCGTCGACGTCGCCACTTTCCATGCCTTGGTAGATCACCTGCAGGCCGATTTCGTGGGTTTGAGTGTCGTAGCCCAACGGGTTAAGGAGCTGCTCGGCAATTTCGGTTTTTACCGTAATACCGGGCCAAGCCGGGACGCCGAAATCGAGCGTGGCGTCATCGGCAAGGGCGGCTTGGGTGGTAACGCCTGCCAAACTTAGGGCAATCGTAGAAACGAGTGGACGGGTTAAACGCGTCATGGAAGGGGATCTCCTTGCTTAGGTTATTGTGATTACGCGGTGGTACGAGCGAGAACACGCAGGCGCGAAGCCAGCATATCGCGGTCTAGATAGGTGCCCTGAAGATGGCGAGCACCGCTATTGGGATCGAACTCCCGGCGGCCGTGAAGCACGCGACGATTATCGAACGCCACCATCTGGCCCGGTTTTAAGGTGAACTCCAACTGATGGGCGTCGCTGTGGAAGAGTTGCCACAGCACTTTATAAGCGCGGTACCAAGCGGCCATTTTTTCAGCGGGCAGGTGGAGGGTGTCGCGTATCCAGTTATTAAGGCGTATCTCCACCAGCTCACCTTGGCTATCTAGGGTGATCACTGGGGCTTTGATGGCGATATCGTGGGTGTCGTCCTGAAAGCGAAAATCGATGGGCGTTTCGCTGAGAATAACGAGCGCTTCCGGGTCCTGTTCGCGCAGGGCATTGATCACTCGGGCACCATCAGCAAACAGCGACTCGCCACCGCTGGCGTCGTTTTGCAGGCAGTAGAGCAGTTGAATATCCGGCGGCTGCTGCCAGTTGGGCAAGTCGATATGCAGCGGTAGCCCGACAGCGGTATAGGCCGCGTTGTTGGGGTTGGGCTTGGAGCGAACATTAAAGCGCCCGCCGAAGTTGGTGGCGCGTTGCGGGCCAATGCGCTCGGCAAGGCGGCTGACTTCCTCTTCCACCAGCGGCGCGTCGGTGACCAGCGCCAAGCCGTCGCGTAGCATGGCGGTCAGCCAAGTTTTCTCGCCTTCTGGGGTCAGAAAGTCGGCGTGGCGAACGCCTTCGGGGAAGAAGTCGTCGCGCCACGGCTGCGGGGCGGGCAGTGCAGAAAAGCGCGTCGCCTCAGGGCGGCGCTGGTAAAGCCAGCCGCTATGAAAGGCGCTCACATGACCATCCTGCCACTGTAAATAGAGGTGGCCATCTGCCAGGGTAACGCTGGGTGCCTGTTCGATATCGTCTAGCGGTAGGTAGAGGCGCTCGCGGGTTTGCGGATGGCGACACTGGGCGCAGGCGCAGTGGTCGCGCAGCCATAGCAGTGGCAGCGTTGTGTGAGTGCCGTCTTCCCAGGTCAGCGCAAGGCTGCTATCGGTGAGCGTGGCATCGCTGAGTGCCGGGCCGTGTTCATAAGGCGTGAGTTCACTCATTTGAGGGGGTGAACGCTTTTCCGTCGCTGCTAGTGCGCTGGTCATAAAGGCCTCGCTGTAGGTTGATGACATGTTGTTGAATGTTTCTATTAGGATGCGGAGTCCTCTGTGCAGTGACAAACGATTAATCTGGCCCCAAAGACCTTGTTTAATTTATAGGTAGCTTTTTCATGAGCCAATTACCCCCACTGTTATGGCTACAGGCCTTTGAATCAGCCGCCCGGACGTTGAGCTTTACCGCGGCGGGCCATGAGTTAGGTGTGACCCAAGCCGCCATCAGCCAGCGTATTCGGCTGCTGGAGGATCGCTTGGGCCAAAAACTGTTCGTTCGCCACGCGCGGAGCCTGACCCTGACGCCTGCCGGGCAGGCGTGGCTGCCCAGCATTCACGATGCGTTTTCACGGATTAGTGAAGGCACTTCAGAGGTGTTTGGTGTGACCAGCGAACAGCCGGTGACGCTACGGGCCACGCCGGTGATTCAGCAATCCTGGCTTGCGCCAAGGCTGGTGACGCTGCATCGGCAAAAGCCGCATATTCTGCTGCGCTTGGTGAGCGCTATTTGGCCTGACGACTTTGGCCCGGAAGGAGCAGATATTGAAATTCGCTATGGCCGCGGCGAGTGGGGAGGGGTAGAGATGCTGCCTCTGGGCGACGAGCAGCTGCTGCCAGTATGCTCACCGGCTCTGGCCCGTACCTTAACCACACCTGAGGATCTAGCAGGGCACACGCTGCTGCACGCGGTGGGCTTTGGCGTCGGTTGGCCCGGCTGGCTGCAGGCGGCGGGGATTGCCCATTTGGAGGCGGAGTGCCTGTCGCTGACCTGCGATAATCAGGTAATGACGTTGGCGCTCGCCAGCCAGAGCGGCGGGGTAGCGCTCACGCACCGTCGACTGTTGGAGCAGCGTGAGGATTTGGTGGCCCCCTTCGATATTGTTGTACCCAGCGACGAGCGCTTTTGGTTGGTGCGGCCCAGCAAGCGCCAAGTTAGCGATGAAGCCGCAGACGTGTGGGAATGGCTGGCGGGAGCACGCTAAGCGTTATTCGATTAGCTTTGGGTATCAATACAGTGTTTATGACTGTAAAGCATGAAATTTGCCCTTTTTCTTGCCATTTTGGTGCAACCGTGAAGAATGATGCGCCTTCTTTATTTTAAAAAAGGCGTGTTTGGTATGGATTTTACTCTTCCTCCCCTGTTGACCGCGATGGTGGATCGCGGCAATGGGCTGTTATGGGGCAGCGTGCTGATTTACCTGCTCATCGGTGCTGGCCTCTATTTCACGGTCATGACCCGTGCTATTCAAATTCGTTATTTCGGACATATGTTCAAGCTGCTGCGCAGCTCTCGGGAATCCAGCGGCGGTATCTCGTCGTTTCAGGCGCTTTCGACCAGCTTAGCGGCACGGGTTGGCACGGGGAATCTGGCGGGTGTTGCGGTAGCGATCTATTTCGGCGGCCCAGGCGCGATTTTTTGGATGTGGATGACTGCCATGGTGGGTATGGCCACCAGCTTTGTAGAATCCACGCTGGCCCAGGCGTACAAAACCGACCATGGCGATAACACCTTTCGCGGTGGCCCGGCGCGCTACATCGAACGCGGCCTGGGGCTGCGCTGGCTAGCGGTGCTGTTTTCGATCTGCCTGATTATTGCGTTTGGGCTGGCGTTCAACAGCGTACAGGCCAACTCCATCGCCCAGGCCATGGAGCAGGCATTTGCCATTCCCACCTGGGCCATGGGGTTTGTCTTGATGGCCATCGTCGCGCCGATTATTTTCGGCGGCTTAAAGTCGATTGCGAAAGTCGCTGAGCTAGTGGTGCCGCTGATGGCGCTGCTGTACCTGATCTTGGCGCTGGTCGTTGTGGCGCTTAATATCAGCGACCTGCCTGCTGCCATTATGACGATCGTGCAGAGCGCTTTTGGTATCGAGCAGGCGGCCGGCGGTGCGATGGGCTATGCCATTTCCCAAGCAATCATGAACGGTATTCAGCGCGGCTTGTTCTCTAACGAAGCGGGCATGGGCTCTGCGCCTAACGCCGCCGCTACCGCTAGCACCCGCCCGGATCACCCGGCGGCCCAGGGCTTCATTCAAATGCTGGGTGTTTTTCTGGATACCCTGGTGATCTGTACCGCGACGGCAGCAATCATCATTATGGCTGGGCCGGAGCTGCTGGCAGGTGAGAACAGCAACGGTATCCAGCTAACGCAGATGGCGCTCTCCAGCCACGTAGGAGACTGGGGCGGCATGTTTGTTGCCATCGCTATTTTGCTATTTGCCTTCACCTCGGTGATTGCTAACTACTCCTACGGCGAATCCAACATTGAGTATCTGGCGGGCCGCCGTGCGCCGGTGGCGGTGATGATTTACCGCTTTGCCGTGCTGGGCATGATCATGGTGGGTTCCTTAGCCAGCCTTGGCGCGATTTGGAATTTTGCGGATCTCTCCATGGGCATGATGGCGATCATCAATCTGGTGGCGATTCTGCTGCTATCGCCCATTGCCTTTGCGCTGTTCAAAGATTACGACACGCAGCTCAAGGCGGGTAAAGAGCCGGTCTTCGACCCTAGCCAGTTCCCGAAACTGGCCAAAAAGGTCGACCCCAAGGCGTGGCCCAAGCAGAAGTAACAGGCACGAGTTAAACGCGCTAAATGCCCCGCTCGACGATGCCAAAGTGCAGCGTGGAGCGGGGCTTTTGCGTGGCGCAGGATAATTCGATTTTGTCGAATGAAACTCGGAAAACGTTGCGCTTTTGCTTCGCCAAAAGCGCCGTAGAATAGCGCCTAACCTTCTCTCTGATTTTTAAGGAATTTTCATGACCACTCGTGCCCTGTTAGTGACCTCTTCTATCCTCGGCGACAATGGCCAGTCCAATGCGCTGGCGAGCCATTTTCAACAGCAAACCGCTGCACGTGATGGCGTTGCTGTTACCCACCGCGATGTCGTTGCCAACGCGCTGCCGCACCTTGCTATTGAAGAGCTGGGCGCTTGGCAGACCCCGGCTGAAGAGCGCACCGCTGAGCAACAGGCATTGGCTGCTCACTCTGATGAGCTGTTGGCGGAGCTGCGCGCTAACGACGTGCTGGTACTTGCGGTCCCAATGTACAACCTGGGCATTCCCTCCCAGCTGAAAGCGTGGTTTGACCGCGTGCTGCGCGCCGGTGAAACTTTCCGCTACACTGAAAACGGCCCGCAGGGGCTGATCGAAGGCAAACGAGCGATTATTCTGGCTGCTCGTGGCGGTCAATATGCGGGCACCGAGTTTGATAGCCAAACGCCGCACCTGAAAACCATGTTGGGCCTGATGGGCATTAGCGATGTGGAAGTGGTGTTTGCTGAAGGTTTGAACATGGGCGACGCTCACCGCGATGCCGCGATGAAAGAAGCCTTCCAAGCCATTGATCAGCTAGTCGAAGCGCTCTAAAGCAACGCCATAAGCCAAACGAGGTTGTCATGCCACGCCCGGAACTGCTCGAACAGATTTACACCATTGTCGATCAAATTCCGGCGGGCCGGGTGACGACCTACGGGCGCATTGCCAAGATGACCGAGGGAGCCACCGCGCGCATGGTGGGTTCGGCCATGCGTCACCTGCCCGATGGCCACCAGTTGCCCTGGCACCGCGTTATCGCGGCGTCGCTAAAGCTGGCTGACCATGGTGGCGCGGCACGCCAGCACGAAAAGCTGCGCGCCGAGGGCGTAGCGTTCGATGCCAAAGGCAGAGTGCCGCGTCATCTTGTGTGGCCGGATGAGTAGCTTTGTGATGAATGGCGATTTGTAAGCGGTTAATAGTGAGTTGTAAATGGTAAAACGCCGCCCGGTTTTTGGGCGGCGTTTTTTATGCGCAGTCGTGTCGGGTGACTGGCCCTTAGTCTTCCTGCTTACCGCCGGACTTCCACGACCAGTCGCGCCAGCGCAGATTGAACAGATCTTTACGGCGGTCTTTGAGGTTGGTGACCGAGCCTTCGGCACGCACCACGGTCAGGCGCGTTAGGTCCAAATCAGAGAAGAAGATCATCTCCGTGTTGGGCGTCGTTTCGGCTAGCACTGCATCGTGGGGGAACGCGAAGTCGGATGGCGTGAACACCGCCGACTGCGCGTACTGAATGTCCAGGTTCTCGATGGACGGCAGGTTGCCGACACTACCGCATAGCACCACGTAGCACTCATTTTCGATGGCGCGTGCCTGGGCGCAGTGGCGCACCCGTAGGTAGCCGTTTTTGGTATCGGTCCAGAACGGTACGAAGAGAATATCCATATCCTGGTCAGCCAGCAGGCGGCCCAGCTCTGGGAACTCCACGTCATAACAGATCAGAATACCTACACGGCCTGCGTCGGTATCAAAGACCTGCAGATTATCGCCACCTTCGATTACCCAGTCACGACGCTCTTGTGGTGTGATATGCAGCTTTGACTGCTTCTCTACCTCACCATCCCGGTGGAACAGATAGGCCACATTGTAGAGGCGGTCATCTTCGCCCACCTCGATCATCGAGCCGCCGACGATATTGATGTTATAAGAGACCGCCATCCGCGACAGCTCGCTCTTGAAGCGATCAGTAAAGCCCGCCAGGAATCGAATAGCACCCAGTTGATCTTGCTGGGCGGCGCGATCCTGCAGACCCATCAGTGGCGCATTGAATAGCTCTGGGAAGACGGCGAAGTCGCTTTGGTAATCCGACAGCGCATCCACGAAGTACTCAATCTGTTGAAGTGCTGCTTCAACAGAAGCGAACTCACGCATTTGCCACTGCACCGCACCGACTCGCACCTGCGTTGGGCGAGTGTCCAGCACGTTCTCTGCTGGCTCGAACAGGATGTTGTTCCACTCCAGCAGCGTGGCATAGCCACGGGACTGCTCATCTTCCGGCAGGTACTTGCGCAGTAGGCGCTTGACCTGGAAATCATTCGCCAGTTGGAACGATAGAATCGGGTCGTAAATCTCTTTACGGGAGACTTTGTCGATGTACTGGGCCGGGGTTAGCTCGCTGGCGTGCTGGTGGTACTCGGGAATCCTCCCGCCCGCGAGAATGGCGCGCAGGTTAAGCGAGCGGCACAGCTCTTTGCGTGCTTCGTAAAGGCGGCGGCCCAGGCGGTAGCCACGGTAGTCCGGGTGGATCAGCACATCCAGCCCGTACATGGCATCGCCTTCCTGATCGTTCAGGATAATTTCACGATGGCCAATCAGGTCGTCGTACTTGTGCGGGTTGGAGAATTCGTCGTAATCCACCTGCACGGTGAGGGCGACGCCCACCAGTACGCCGTCGTCTTCAATGGCAATCTGGCCGTCGGGAAACTCCTGGATCAGCTTATCGATGGTGTGCTTAGGCCAAGCGCCACCAATATCGTGATACACCGCGTCCATCAGCGATTTCAGCTGCTCGTAGTCGTCGCTGGTAAGGTTACGCAGATTAAGGTGCAGTTCTTCTAGGGACATAGGTCAGGGGTTCCCATTCATTAAATGAAGTTGGCCTATTGTATCACTGCTGTACGCTTTGCGTTTTACGGGCGGCTGCCGCGCGTACCAACGGACGTGTCAGCGTTTGCGCCATGATCACCCCGGCAAGGATTAACAGCCCACCCATAAAGTGGAACCCCGATACCTGTTCACCCAGTAACGCCATGGCAATCAGCGCGCTAAATAGCGGCATCAGGTTGATAAAGATACTCGCCTGGTTAGCGCCGATTTGACGGACCGCTCGCATCCACAAGAACGTGGTAATAACGGAAGCAGGAATGCCTGCGTACAAGATCAGCCAGATGTTTTGTCCATCTACCGGCGTCATGGGGCCCATCAAGTAGGGTGGCAGCAGGAACAGCACGGCAAAGCAGACCTGGGCATAGAGCATCACCCATGGCGGCAGGTTCATCGACCAGCGCTTGAGCATCACGCCATAAAGCGCGTAGCAGGTAGCAGCAACGACCATCAGCGCATCGCCCTGGGCCACCTGTAATTGCAGCAGGGAAAGCGGGTTGCCGCGGCCAAGCAGCACAGTGACGCCAATAAAGGCGAGCACGCCGCCTACGACACCGCCTAATGTAGGTGGTTCCTTCAAAATTAGCGCGCTCAATAGCACCGTGAGCAGCGGCACCATTGCTGCAAGAATGCCCATATTGGTGGCGGTGGTAGTTTCAGCGGCGACATAAGCCAGCCCCTGCCATAGCCCCATCCCTAAAAGCCCTAGCAGAGCTAGCTTTGGCCAGTTACGCACGATCTCATCTTTGTGACGCAGTACGGCCGGCAGCACAAAGGGCGTCATGACTGCGAGGGCGAGCAGCCAGCGCAAAAACGCGATACTGCTGGGAGCGATGGCGCCTACCGAGAGCTGATTGATGGTCATATTGCCGGACCAAATCAGCACGGTGGCCAGCGGCGGTAAAAAGTAAATCAATGGCATAGCACATTCCCTTATCGTTAGCCGGTTAATGTGACGCGCTTTGCCTCTAGGGGCAAGGGGGAAAGTGGTCGATATAGCGACCATCGTCTGGATAAAAAGGCGATACAGTTGCGTGGTAAAAGTCTGTACGTAGCCAGTGCTATGTCATACGCTTGTTTGAATATGAGTGGCAAGCCATTGAACGCCCGCCGTACTAATAACAGTGAAGGAGCGCCGTGATGCACCAAGCGCCAGCTTATCCGCACCTATTTCGTCCATTAACCGTGGGGCATTTAACGCTGCCTAACCGCGTATTGATGGGGTCCATGCACACCAATTTAGAAGAAGCGCCGAATGGCTTTGAGCGCTTGGCAGCGTTCTATGCAGAGCGCGCGCGTGCAGGGGTCAGCTTGATTGTGACGGGTGGCATTGCGCCCAATGCCGAAGGGGCGGTATTTCAAGGTGCCAATGCGCTGACAGAGGAGTCTCAAGTGGCGGAGCACCGCCACGTTGTCGACGCGGTACATGCAGCCGGTGGGCACCTGTGCATGCAAATTTTGCACGCCGGACGCTACGCTTACTCACCAGAGCTGGTGGCCCCCTCGGCGCTGCAAGCCCCCATCAACCCGTTCACCCCCCGAGCGCTCTCCAGTGAAGAGGTAGAGCAGCAGATTGCCGACTATGTTCGCTGCGCTACGCTCGCCCAGCAGGCGGGCTACGACGGCGTTGAGGTGATGGGCTCGGAAGGCTATTTGATCAACCAGTTTATTTGCCGCCGCACCAACCAGCGTGACGACGACTGGGGCGGCGATTTTGAGCGGCGTATGCGTTTCCCTGTCGAGATCGTCAAGCGTATTCGCCAAGCCGTTGGCGAGCGCTTCCTGCTGATCTTCCGCCTCTCGATGATCGATCTGGTGGAAGAGGGCAGTTCTTGGGAAGAGGTAGTTCAACTGGGCCAGGCCATTGAAGCCGCTGGCGCGAACGTCATCAATACCGGCATTGGCTGGCACGAGGCGCGGGTGCCCACCATTGTCACCAGCGTGCCACGGGCGGCGTTTACTGAAGTCACCCGCCGCATTCGCGCGGCGCTGTCGATTCCGCTGATTACCACCAACCGCATCAATATGCCGGAGGTGGCCGAGCGGGTACTGGCAGACGGCCATGCGGATATGGTGTCGATGGCGCGTCCGTTTTTGGCTGACCCCGAGTGGGTGCGTAAAGCCGAGGCGGGCTTGGCGAAGGAGATCAATACCTGCATCGCCTGTAACCAGGCCTGCTTGGATCACACCTTTATGGGCAAGCTGACTTCCTGCTTGGTCAACCCCCGTGCCTGCCACGAAACCGAGATCACCCTGGCGCCTGCGCAAACACCTAAGCGGGTAGCGGTGGTAGGCGGCGGCCCAGCGGGGCTTGCCACAGCAGTAGCGGCGGCCAGTCGTGGGCATGCCGTGGTGCTCTTTGAGCGGCGCAGCGAGCTGGGCGGGCAGTTCAATTACGCCCGTAAAATCCCCGGTAAAGAAGAGTTTAACGAAACACTACGCTACTTCCGCGTCATGCTCGAAAAGCATGCGGTGGACGTGCGCTTAAACACCGAAGCCACTGTAGATGCCCTGGCGAATTTTGAGGAGATCGTGATTGCCACGGGGGTGGTGCCCCGTGAACTGGCGCTACCCGGGGCAGACCACCCCAGCGTGCTGAGCTATGCAGACGCCATTGAACAGCCTGAACAAGTAGGCAAGCGTGTAGCGGTGATTGGGGCAGGCGGCATTGGTTTTGATGTTTCGGAGCTGCTTTCCCACGAGGGGCACCCCGCCATGGAGGTGGCCGCATGGTGCGATGAGTGGGGTGTGGATTTAGCAGTGGGCGAACGGGGCGGCTTAAAAGCGCCGCAGCCGCCACGTTCACCGCGCAGCATTGTGATGCTGCAGCGAAAAAGCTCTAAGCCAGGCAAAAACCTGGGTAAAACCACGGGTTGGGTGCATCGCGCCTCGTTAAAGCAGCGTGGCGTAGAAACACTGACCGGCTGCGAGTATGTGCGCATCGACGATGCAGGCTTACACATCCGCCGCGAAGGGCAAGAGCAGGTGGTCGAGGTGGACACCATTGTGGTGTGCGCAGGCCAAGAGTCGGTACGCGACTTGATTTCGCCGCTGGCCCAAGCGGGTAGCCGTGTGCATGTGATTGGCGGCGCAGATGAAGCGGCCGAATTGGATGCCAAGCGCGCTATTGATCAAGGGACTCGGCTGGCGGCCTCGCTGTAACGCGTATAGGGGGCGTGACGTTAACGCTAAAATGGCGATAGACTGATGGATCACCCTAACTACTAAGCCACGTTAGGGATTTAAGGCGCGGGTGGCACCCAGCCTGCGCCGCACGACCGTCAGACAAAAGGATTATCGTCATGCCCTCGGAGTGTACCCCACGATTTTTAGCCAGTGACAACACCTCCGGTATCTGCCCGGAGGCGATGCAGTACTTACTCGAAGCCAATCAGGCCGATGATTTAGCCTACGGCAACGACCGCTGGACCGCCCGTGCCGCCGACCGTTTTCGTGAAATGTTCGACTACGATTGCGACGTATTTTTCGTGTTCAACGGCACTGCAGCCAACTCACTGGCGCTCTCCGCGATGGGGCGCAGCTACCATAGCGTGATTTGCCATGAGCTGGCGCATATTGAAACCGATGAGTGTGGTGGGCCGGAGTTTTTCTCCAACGGTGCCAAGCTGCTGACCTCGCCGGGAGCGAACGGCAAACTCACGCCGCAAGGGATTGAAGCGCTAGTGACCAAGCGCAGCGATATCCACTACCCGAAACCGAAGGTGGTATCGCTCACTCAAGCCACCGAAGTGGGCACTGTTTACTCCCGCGAAGAGCTGCTGGCCATTCGCGCCACGGCGGATAAACACGACCTGCGCTTACACATGGACGGAGCACGGTTTGCCAACGCTTGTGCCAGCTTGAACGCCTCACCCGCAGAGTTGACCTGGCAGGTCGGTGTCGATGCGCTGTGTTTCTCAGGCACCAAAAATGGCTTGGCATTTGGCGAGGCAATTCTGTTCTTCAACCGTGAGCTGGCGGAAGATTTCTCTTATCGCTGTAAGCAGGCGGGACAGCTGGCGTCAAAAATGCGCTATATATCAGCGCCCTGGCTAGGCCTTTTGGAAAGCGGTGCTTGGCTGACGAATGCCGAACATGCCAATGCCATGGCGCGCTACTTATCGGAAGGGCTACAAGCGCTGCCCGGCGTGTCGCTGATGTTCCCCACCCAGGCCAACAGTGTGTTCGTTGAATTACCTCCTCACGCTATCGAAGCGTTGAAAGCCAAAGGGTGGACCTTCTACACCTTTATTGGTGCAGGCGGGGCACGGTTTGTCTGCGCCTGGAACACTACCGTTGAATTGTTGGACCAGCTGTTGGCAGATGTGAAAGCCGTGCTTGACGTTCGTGCTTGAACAATACCGCCGCTAAAAACTGCTCTGACGTTAAGCTCTCAAGCGCCGCCTTCTCAGGCGGCGCGTTGCGTTGTGGAGTTGCCACAACATTTCACGCAACTAAACCCCTGTTGCTGTGCTCATATCGTTAACAGCGCTGCGTTGAAGGTTTAGTCATCACTTTTTGCTAATGCTGACTACGCTGATAGAGCGACACCTCGAATTGCACGCCGCTTAAGGGATCTGGCTGGGCGGTTGCTGCTGGGGATGGGCCACAGGAGAGTTCCATGAGCATCTTTGATCACGTTCAAGACCGATTTGCCCGCGTTCAGCAAGAGGACATGAGCCTTGAGGAGTACTTGGCGCTTTGTCGCCGTGACCCCAAGGTTTATGCCAGCGCCGCCGAGCGCATGCTGGAAGCGATAGGCGAGCCTGAAGTGATCGACACGGCGAAAGACCCGCGTCTATCACGTATTTTCTCGAATAAGGTGATCCGCCGCTATCCCGCTTTCGCCGAGTTTCATGGGATGGAAGAAGCCATTGAGCAAATCGTGGCGTACTTCCGCCACGCGGCCCAAGGCTTGGAAGAGCGCAAGCAGATTCTTTATCTACTGGGGCCGGTCGGTGGCGGTAAATCGTCACTGGCCGAGCGCTTGAAGCTGTTAATGGAGCGTATCCCTTTCTACGCCATTAAAGGCTCGCCTGTTTATGAGTCTCCTTTAGGGCTCTTCTCCCCCGAGGAGGATGGGGAACTGCTGGAGAAAGAGTACGGCATTCCCGGGCGCTACCTGCGCAGCGTGATGTCGCCCTGGGCGGCTAAACGCTTAAAAGAGTACGGTGGTGATATTTCCCAGTTCCGGGTGGTGCGCCTCTACCCATCGCGGCTGAATCAAATTGCCATTTCCAAAACTGAGCCGGGGGACGAGAACAACCAGGATATCTCGTCACTGGTCGGCAAAGTCGATATTCGTCAGCTGGAGCTTTACTCCCAAGACGATCCGGATGCCTACAGCTTCTCTGGCGGGCTGTGCCGCGCCAACCAGGGTCTGATGGAGTTCGTGGAGATGTTCAAGGCACCCATCAAGGTGCTCCACCCGCTGCTTACCGCCACCCAGGAGGGTAACTACAACCCCACGGAAGGCATGGGCGCGATTCCCTTTGACGGCGTCATTCTGGCTCACTCGAATGAATCTGAGTGGCAGGCGTTCCGCAATAACCGTAACAACGAGGCCTTCCTGGACCGCGTCTATATCGTCAAGGTGCCTTACTGCCTGCGGGTGTCGGAAGAGATCAAGATTTATCAGAAACTGTTGGAGGACTCCTCGCTGAATGCAGCGCCCTGCGCGCCAGATACGCTGCGCATGCTGGCGCAGTTCTCGGTGCTGTCGCGGCTTAAAGTACCGGAGAACTCCAGTATCTACTCAAAAATGCGGGTGTATGACGGTGAGAATTTAAAAGACACCGACCCACGCGCCAAATCGATTCAAGAGTACCGCGATGCAGCTGGGGTCGATGAAGGTATGCAAGGGCTCTCTACCCGCTTTGCGTTCAAAATTCTCTCGAAGGTGTTCAACTTCGACAGTACCGAAGTCGCAGCCAACCCGGTGCACCTGCTGTACGTGTTGGAGCAGGCGCTGGAGCGCGAGCAGCTGCCTTCCGAGGTGTTCGAGCGCTATCTGGGCTTTATCAAAGAGTTTCTGGCCCCGCGCTATGTGGACTTTATCGGCAAGGAGATTCAAACCGCTTATCTCGAGTCCTACAGCGAGTACGGCCAAAACATCTTCGACCGCTATGTGACCTATGCTGACTTCTGGATCCAGGATCAGGAGTACCGTGACCCCGAAACCGGTGAGCTGCTTAATCGCCAGTCGCTGAACGAGGAGCTTGAGAAGATCGAGAAGCCGGCAGGTATCTCCAACCCGAAAGACTTCCGCCATGAAGTAGTGAACTTTGTGCTGCGGGCGCGGGCGCAAAACAACGGTATGAACCCTAGCTGGCAGTCGTATGAGAAGCTGAAAGGCGTCATCGAACACAAGATGTTTGCCAACACCGAAGAGCTGTTGCCGGTGATCTCGTTCAATGCCAAAGCGTCGAAGTCGGATCAGAAAAAGCACGAGGATTTCGTGGCGCGCATGGTGGACCGTGGCTATACCGAAAAACAGGTGCGCCTGCTCTCCGAATGGTACCTGCGCGTGCGGAAGTCTCAGTAGCGGGCCGCTGTTGGCCCGCATACAAGAGCGCCAAGAGTCGGCGCTCAAGATCGAGGTGTTGAGGAGGTCGAATGACCTACTTTATTGATCGCAGACCTAACGCTAAGCACAAGAGCGCGGTCAATCGGCAGCGCTTCTTGGAGCGTTATCGCAAGCACATCAAGCGCTCGGTGGAGGAGGCGGTCAACCGCCGCTCCATCACCGACATGGAGCGTGGCGAGAAAATTTCGATTCCTGCCAAGGACATTTCAGAGCCCGTGTTTCAGCACGGGCCGGGCGGGGCGCGCAATATCGTCTCGCCGGGTAATAAGGAGTTTCTGGAGGGGGATAAGATTCGTCGCCCGGCGGGCCAGGGGGGCGGTAATGG
>NZ_JAMZBE010000044.1:0-25762 GCF_024158645.1 Halomonas sp. 707B3 | reverse complement strand
TGATTCCAGTGGCCATCGCTCCCGCCGTTGAGCATATTGGCGATATGGTGGCGATTGGCTCGGTGACACGTAAAAATTATCTTGAAAAACCTGGCTTGCACCGCACGTTACTGGGCGATGGCTTGGCAACGACGGCAGCAGCCCTGTTCGGTGGGCCGCCTAACACGACCTATTCAGAAGTTACCGGTGCTGTGACGCTAACCAAGGCATTCAATCCAAAATATATGATTGTGGCTGCCGTTATTGCCATCATCCTTGCCTTTGTTGGCAAATTGGGGGCGCTGCTGCAGACAATTCCTGGGCCGGTCATGGGTGGGATTATGACGCTGCTATTCGGCTCTATTGCCGTAGTGGGGATGAATACCCTGGTGCGCGCAGGTCAGTCGCTTACTGCGGCACGTAACCTAGTGGTGGTGTCACTTATTTTGGTGTTTGGTATCGGTGGTATGCAGTTTGGTGGCGGGCAATTCACTTTGCAGGGCGTTAGCTTAGCCGCTTTGGTAGGCATTGCGTTAAACTGGTTATTGCCCGCAGAAAAAGAGGATGAGTAACCCGTGGCGCGAATGGTGACTTATGAGTGATGCCCTACGATGCTCGTTTCCCGTATTAGGGGTGGCAGCCTGGAGCGGGACCGGTAAAACCACGCTGCTAGAGCAGCTGTTACCGCGGCTGCGCGAAATGGGGCTCTCGGTGGCGGTAATAAAGCATGCCCACCACCAGTTTGATGTGGACCAGCCGGGTAAAGACAGCTACAAGCTGCGTAGTGCCGGGGCCACCCCTATGCTGATTGCATCGCGCCAACGTTTTGCACTGATGCAGGAAACGCCAGGGCAGGAAGAGCCTGATTTAGCCTATTTGCTTACCCTAATGGCGCCGCATCACCCTGATTTAGTGATCGTTGAAGGCTTCAAGGCATGGCCTATTCCCAAGCTGGTGCTTTACCGGGAAGGGATTGGCGATCCGGCTATTTTAAGCGATGAGTGGGCGCAGGCGGCTGCGCTTACTGCTGAGCCGCCGGTGGCTCTTAGGCCATCGGTGGCTCGCTTGGATTTAAATAATTGTGAAGAAATTGCTCGCTGGGTAAGTGAGTGGGCCGACCAACAACGCCGCACTCTGGCTTGATGATGAAAAGGTGACACCATGCAGTTAACCCACCTGAACGCGCACGGCGAAGCGAATATGGTTGATGTCGGCGATAAGCGCGAGACCCGTCGTGAGGCTGTTGCCTCTGGGCGAATCGTGATGCAGCCCAATACTCTGCAGCTATTAAGCGATGGGGCGCTGCCCAAAGGGGATGTACTCGCAACAGCGCGTATTGCGGGTATTCAAGCAGCGAAGCGAACTCATGAACTGATTCCGCTCTGCCACTCGCTGGCGCTCTCCAAAGTAGCGGTGGATTTCGATATTGACCATGCAAATGGCTGGGTGAATGTATCGGCCATGTGTCGCTTGAATGGGCGCACGGGCGTCGAGATGGAAGCGTTGACGGCCGTTTCGGTTGCTTGCCTGACGCTTTACGATATGTGTAAAGCCGTTGATAAAGAGATGCGCATTGAAGCTGTGCAGCTCGACAGCAAGCGAGGCGGATTGCGTGGTGACTATCAGCGGGAGCGTGAGATGGTCACGCCCATTGTCACCGGTGAAGGCGCAGTGGGAGAGGTAAGCTTAGGTGAGCGCTGTGCCTCGCCCTGTGTGCGCGTCAAGTTTTTGGCAGAGCTGCGTGAGCGGGTCGGTGAGAGCGATCTGGCCATTGGGCTTGATAAGCTGCCAAGCCGCGATGTGGCCGGGCTAAAAGCTGCGCTTAGCGCCCAGGATGCACGCTTTTCTGTGCTGGCTGATCAGCGCACTCTATGTGCCATTAACCAAGTGATGGCAAATGATAGCGCTCGTATCACTGATGATGACGAAGTGGCCTTTTTTCCACCGGTAACGGGAGGCTAAGCCGTGTCTGTTAGCGAGCCGACATTGCCAGATATCGCGGTAGAAGTGCAGTCCGCTCCGTTTTCAATGGCGTACGGCTATGAGAGCGCGCTGCGCCAGCGCACCGACATTGGTGCGATTGTGACGTTCACCGGGTTAGTGCGAGATTTTAACGAGGCGCCCGACGTAACGGGGTTAACCCTTGAGCACTATCCAGGAATGACCGAGCGCACCTTAACGCAAATTGCTGAGCAAGCCTGGCAGCGCTGGGCGCTGCAGGCGGTGCGCGTTATTCATCGGGTGGGCGACTTATCCCCGGGCGACCCTATCGTTAGAGTGCTGGTGGCAAGCGCGCACCGCCGCGATGCGTTTGAGGCCTGCGATTTCATTATGGATTATTTAAAAACCCAGGCGCCGTTTTGGAAGAAAGAGCACTCCAAGCAGGGGGCGTACTGGGTTAAAGAGCGCCACACCGATCAGCAGGATGCTGAACGCTGGTAACACCTGTGTTTAAGGCTCGTCGTTTAACTCTTCGATGGTCGGCATTTCAGCGGCCATGATCTGCAGGTGCACGTCTGGCATATGTTGTAAGTGGTTAGCCAGCCAGTGCACCAGCCTTGGCTGCAGCGCATGGCGCAAATCAGCCAAGGTGTCTGCCTCAATCTCTTCTAGCTGCTCATCCAGCCACTCGCTGAAGCTATCTTCATCCATAGGGCTTGCGCCGTTGGCGTCAAGCATCAGACGCCCAATACGACACCATCCCGTTTCTGTTGCTGCTACCGGTAGCGCTAGAAACAGACTGCCACGACGGGCAGTAGGATGGCTGCTCTCAAGGCCAGGGTGAGGCACGACGCTATTTTGGTTAACAATGCAAGGCGGCTGTGGATAGCGCGTTTCGCAGCGCAGCCCTTGGTGGTCAAGCACGATCATATCGCCATTCACCGGTGCTAGCGGCGCTCTGATACCTAGCTCCTCAGCAAGCGCTTGGTGCGCCTCCTGATGGCGCGCTTCACCATGTACCGGCAGTAGCATTTTGGGCCTAACCCACTGGTAGAGCTTTTTCAGTTCTTCCTGAGCGGGGTGGCCGGTTGCATGAAGCTCGGGGTGGTTCATTTCGTCGAACAGCGTGACATCGAGTTGCAATAAACGTTTTTTAAGCTGCTCGATAGGGCGCTCATTGCCTGGAATTGTTTTGGCGGAAAAAATCACGCTATCGCCGGGTTCCAAGTCCACAAAGGGGTGTCGACGCTGCGCCAAACGCTGCAAGGCAGCGCGAGGCTCGCCTTGGCTACCGGTGGCAATAATCACGACCTCCTCCGGTGGCAGATAGCCCAAATCATGGGGTGGCACCAGGGGGGGGAAGTCATCCAGATAACCAAGGCCTCTAGCGACACTGACCATGCGCTCCATTGAGCGGCCCATCAAGCTAACGCGACGGCCACACGCTTGGGCCGCTAAGCCAATGGCCAGTACGCGCGCTAGGTTGCTAGCAAAACAGGACACTACCACGCGGCCTTTACACGCTTTCAATGTGGTGGAAAGCGCCTTGGCAACATCCCCCTCGCTGCCCGACTGCCCTGGCATTGGCGCATTGGTCGAGTCACCTACCAGAAGATCCACCGGCGCCAGTGCTCTAAACTGGGCAGCGTTCACGGGGGTGCCAATCAGTGGGTTGGGGTCGAGTTTCCAGTCGCCGGTGTGCAGTATGCGGTAATCACCCGCCTGCATCATGATGGAGCAGCTTTCGGGGATGGAGTGGGTAACACTCAAGTAGCGCAGTGTAAATGGCCCGCTCTCCACCGCATCGCCTGGTTCAATCACTTCAATGGAGGCGCTGCTGAGCTGGTGTTCGGCGAATTTGTAACGCAATAGCCCTGCTGCGAGAGGAGTGGCAAAGATAGGGCAACCCCATTTGGGCCATAGCCACGCCACCGCCCCAATATGATCTTCATGACCATGGGTGATAAACAGCGCCTTAGGTGTGATCTTCAGCGCCTCTAGGGTGTCGGTATTAGGTACTTGTAGCGGCGAGTTGGGCAGGTCTTGGCGAATCATCATGCCGCAATCTACGGCGATCCACTGGTCGTCGTATCCATACAGCGTAAGATTCATTCCAATTTCACCACATCCACCTAGCGGGAGTAGGCGCAGGGGCGGGCGACGACGGGGACGAAGTTGAACGCGGGATGGATGCATCAGTTATGAAAAGCCTAGAAAGTAATTCCTTAACTATACGGGAAGCGGGGGGCGGGTAACAATCATCGCGGCACCTGACCACGGTGCTTCCTCATCGTGCTTACGGTACACTACCGCCGCTAATGTGGTTTACCTGCTGGTAGGCAGGTGCTTGGCGAGCGTGCCGTTAAATACGTTAAGAGTGTTTGTTATGTCTCATTACTATCGTTTAGTTGTTTCCTGCCCAGATCAAGTGGGCATCGTGGCGCGTGTCTCAAGTTTTATTGCTCAACAAGGTGGCTCAATTACCGAAGCCAGCCAGCACTCTGACTTAGAGACTGGCCGCTTTTTTATGCGTTACGAGATTCTGGCGGATTCGCTGGGCATGTCGGCAGAAGCACTACGCACGTCGTTTGAGCCAGTAGCGGCTGAATTTGATATGCAATGGTCGTTGGTGGATACCCAAAAACGCCGCCGAGTGGTGTTGATGGTTTCCAGGGAGTCTCACTGCTTGGTCGATCTACTCTACCGTTGGCAGGCAGGAGAGCTGGATTGCGATATTGTCGGGGTAATCTCTAACCATGACGACATGCGCTCACTGACCGAGTGGTATGGTATTCCTTACCACCACGTACCAGTAGATCCTGCCAATAAGCAGAAAGCCTTTGAGCAGGTGCAGGAGCAGATTGATGCTGCCCGCGCTGACTGCATAGTGCTGGCGCGCTATATGCAAATTCTGCCGCCTTCGCTTTGCGAACGGTATGCAGGGCGCGTGATTAACATTCATCACAGCTTCTTGCCTTCCTTTGCGGGTGCCAAGCCGTATCATCAAGCCTATGAGCGCGGCGTGAAACTGATTGGGGCAACTTGCCACTATGTGACAGAAGAGCTGGATGCGGGCCCTATAATTGAGCAGGACATTCACCGGGTCAGCCACTGTCACACGCCTACCGATTTGGTACGTTTTGGTCGCGATGTGGAAAAAGCGGTATTGGCGCGGGGGCTGCGTTGGCACCTAGAAGATCGCGTGCTAATTCACGGCAACAAAACGGTCGTTTTTAGCTAATCGGCAGAAGGGGGCGCTATGTCGTTTGCACAAAGCGTATTGGCACCGTGGGCACTCGTGATGACGTGGCTTTTATCGTTGGGTGTCATCGTCTGGTGCTTATGCCTGCGCCCCTGGCGGCCACTGCTTGAGGATACAGCGCTTCAGCACCGCTGGATGGCAGCTACGTTGGCCGTCATGTTGATGTGGCAATTGCGTGCGCAAGCGGTGGACTGGTTAACTCTTCACTTGGTGTTTACGGTGCTGATGACGCTAGTCTTTAAAATGCCGCTGGCGTTGATCAGTAACGTGATGATTAATGTCGCCATGGTGGCTATTGGCAGAAACGATTGGTCGCTAATGGGGGCAAATGTGCTGGTGACAGGTATTGTGCCTGCGATCGTGACCGGTTTTGTATGGCGAATCGTTGACCGTCGGTTGCCTGATAATTTGATGGTGTTTTTATTTGCTTGTGGCTTTTTTGGAACGGCCTTGGCGACCTTAGGGGGAGGGCTATCTGCTGTTGCGCTGATTATCGTAGCGGGCACTGATCCCGAGGCCGTCTATCTCGCCCAAGAGTATGCCCGCTTTTTACCGTTACTGATGCCGTCAGAGGCATTTATAACCGGTATGCTGCTGAGTATTTTGCTGGTGTACCACCCAAGCTGGGTGGCCACCTTTAATGACCACCGCTATATCGACTTGCAGTAGCCTGCCTTACAGGTTGGGCAACTAGCCAAGCGCTTGCCCATTACCACCGCGAATGACACCAACACCCACGCCTTCAATATCAAGCTGCTGAGTGCGTAGGTCGATCTCAATTGGTGCGAAATCTGCGTTCTCGGCAATCAGTGTTACTTGATGCCCCTGGCGTTTAAAACGCTTGACCGTTACTTCGTCTTCTAATCGTGCCACGACAATTTGCCCATCGCGAACGCGGTCAGTGCGATGCACGGCCAGAAGGTCGCCTTCAAGAATGCCTACATCTTTCATGGATAGGCCGCGCACCCGTAGCAGGTAATCTGCTTTAGGCGTGAAGTACTCAGCGGGCAGCGGGCAGTAACGGTCAATATGTTCAGCCGCAAGGATAGGGCTGCCAGCGGCGACCTCACCAATCACAGGAAGCCCATTGGGCAGCGGCTCATTAGTAGCAGGTGCTGCAGCCGCTGGCGTTTCATTAAGCTCCTGCGGCTCCTGGTTAGGTAAGCGGATGCCCCGTGATGTATTGCGAATTATACGAATAGCGCCTTTGCGCTCGAGCGCACGCAAATGCTCTTCTGCTGCGTTAGGCGAGCGGAATCCCAGCGCTTTGGCAATTTCGGCGCGGGTAGGGGGGTAGCCAAGCTCACCCATGGTCTTAACAATAAAATCAAATACGTGCTGCTGACGTGCTGTGAGTGGACGCGACATACCAAACTCCAAAACAGTGAAAAGACAGTAGCTACATGTCGGCTTAATCAGTATGTGTTTAAGTATACAGTATGTTGCTCTGTCCAGTACATGACGAGTTACACCCAACCGAGACAGTCGTTAAGTGTCCAGTTAACGCTTACTACCATTTGGATAAGAGATTGAGCCAGCAGGGGTTATGACATAGTATTCAGTCATGTTTAAAACACCTGTTTTTTGGAGGGCGCTATGGCCCAATCGGATACGGTAACGCGTATTTTAGATACTGCAGAGGTACTGTTTGCAGAGCGAGGCTTTGCCGAGACGTCGCTGCGCAATATCACCAGCAAGGCCCGGGTTAATTTGGCGGCTGTGAACTACCACTTTGGTTCCAAAAAAGCGCTAATTCAAGCGGTGTTTTCCCGCTATCTCGATCCATTTTCAGAGCGCTTTCACACCGCACTGGACGAGCTAGAAGCTCACTATCAAGGCCAGCCTATTCCTCTAGAAGTGCTGTTAGAGACCATGGCCACTACGGTACTGGCAGTGCCCGCCGAACGTAATAGCCTGAAGGTATTTATGCGGCTACTAGGGTTAGCCTACAGTCAGGCGCAAGGGCATCTGCGTCGCTACATTCAGCAGCAGTATGGCGATGTATTTACCCGTTTTACCGAGCTGGTGCGTAAAGCCACGCCTGAGCTGCCGGATGCCGAGCGCTTTTGGCGGCTACACTTTATGCTAGGTACAGTGATATTTACGCTCTCGGGACTGGATGCCCTGCGTGATATTGCTGCAAAGGATTATCAAGAGCAGGTGACGGTGCGTGATCTTGTGCGGCGGCTACGTCCAGTCGTTGTTGCTGCGATGAACGCGCCGTTACCGGCTGCCGTTGAAGAGGGAAACCATGGAAACGCCCAGGCTAGCTGAATTACCGCCTTCTCAATCTGGTTGGATGGAGATTGACACCCAGCGGCAGCGGTTGCGCTGGTGGCAGGGAAAGGAAGTGAGCTATGAGTGCGCGATCTCCACTGGGGTTGCTGGCGTAGGGCAGCAAGAGGGTAGCGGCCAAACACCGCTGGGCTGGCACTATGTCCGTGCGTCTATCGGCAAGGGCTTGCCTGATAATGCGGTATTTCGTGGTCGCCGATGGACTGGCGAAGTATTTTCGCCTGAATTGGTGACAAATTACCCTGAGCGAGACTGGATTCTAACGCGCATTATGTGGCTCTGCGGTCTTGAGCGCGGCGTTAACCGTGGCGCTGATGTGGACTCCCAGCGGCGCTACATTTATTTGCACGGCACGCCTGAAGAACAACCGATAGGTGTGGCTGCCTCTCACGGCTGCATACGCCTGCGAAATCACGATTTACACTACCTGTTTGCACACGCCCAACCCGGTACGCCGGTTTGGCTGCATTAAGCCCACTTCCGGGCGTCCTGCCAGAATTTTGACACGCTAAGCGGTTAGTCTAAAATGGCGCCCTTTTTGTCGGATCCTCCCCATGACGCAACCCATTGGCCCGGTCATGCTTGACCTAGAAGGGCCGCAGTTATCCAGCGCTGAAAAGACATTGCTAAAAGACCCTGCGGTGGGCGGCGTTATCCTGTTCGCCCGTAATGTCGAAGATGCGTACCAAGTGCGGCAGCTCTGCAGCAGTATTCGTCGTGTGCGTGGTGATCTACTGCTAGGTATTGACCAAGAGGGCGGTCGAGTCCAGCGGATCAAAAAAGGGGCGACCAAGCTGCCCGCCATGGCGCGAATTGGCGATCTGTATGCCAGCGACCCAGTAGCAGGGCTCACCTTAGCCAAAGACACAGGCTGGCTGCTGGGGATGGAAATGGCCGCCTGTGGGTTGGATATGAGTTTTGCGCCGGTGTTGGATGTTGAGAGCGGTATCTCCAGCGTCATTGGCGACCGTAGTTTCAGCAGCGATCCAAAGCATGTCGCCTTGCTAGGACACGCCTTTATCGAAGGCTTGCATGACGCTGGCATGGCGGCAGTTGGTAAGCATTTTCCTGGCCATGGCGGAGTGGCGGCGGATTCCCATATTGCGCTGCCGGTGGATGAGCGACCCCTGGCCGAGCTGAAAGCCCGAGACCTCGTGCCGTTTCGCGAGTTAGCGGGTGTGTTGAACGGCGTCATGCCTGCCCACGTGATTTATTCAGCGTTTGATACTCGCCCTGCAGGGTTCTCACCCAACTGGTTAGGCATGCTGCGTGAATCATTGGGGTTCAAAGGGTGTATTTTTTCCGATGATTTAAGCATGGCGGGGGCGCATGAGGCAGGCGGCCCGGCTGAGCGTGCCAAAGCGGCGCTGGCCGCTGGCTGCGATATGTTGCTGATCTGCAATGACCGAGCGGCAGCCATTGAGGTGCTAGAGGCCTGCCAAGGGGTGCTGAATAAACGGCCTGCCAAGCTGCGTTACGGCCGTGCTAGGCCTGAACTGGATGCACTGGCTGCACTCGGCCGTTGGCGCCGCACGCATGCCAAGCTCGAAGCGCTAGCGAATTAATTCCATTTTTATACCGTTTTCTTATTAGATGTTTTTTGGAGAAGTAGCATGTCCAAGTTGGATAAAGAAACGCTTGAATCATTAGATTCTATGCGTGAGTTGATGGATAACGCCGACTGCCTGATTTCGCAAGAGCAGGTTGAGCGAGCGTTGGATCGCATGGCGGAAGAGATCACGCGAGACTTGGGCGACAAGCTACCGGTGTTTTACTGCGTTATGAATGGGGGGCTCATTACCACGGGGCACCTGCTGACGCGTCTTGGTTTCCCGCTGGAAGTGGACTATTTACATGCGACCCGTTACCGCAACGAGCTGCGCGGCGGTGAGCTTTTCTGGCGCGTATCGCCTGAAGTTCCCATGGCGGGCCGACATGTAGTGATTGTTGACGACATCCTCGATGAAGGCGCAACCCTAGCGGCCATTCTGGAATACTGCAAAGAAGCCCAGGCGGCCAGTGTGACTACCGCAGTGTTGGTCGATAAGCAGCACGACCGCAAAGCCGTTCCGGGATTAAAAGCAGATTACTGCAGCCTAGAAGTGGCCGACCGTTACGTGTTTGGTTTTGGTATGGACTACAAAGGCTACTGGCGTAATGCCCCTGGAATTTTTGCTCCCAAGGGCATGTAAGCTAGCGCAATCCTAGCGGGGTGAGAACCGCCTCGCTAGGCCGGTTTCCGCAATCATGCGCGTAGAGATCTCTTCTATTGAAAATCGCGTCGTATCAATAAACGGAATATGCATTGCCCGGTACAGCGATTCTGCCTGCTCTACTTCTTGTAAGCACTGATCCATCGAGCTATAGCGGCTATTGGGGCGGCGTTCATTACGAATGGCTGAGAGTCGGCGTGCATCAATGGTAAGGCCAAACAGCTTGTGCCGATGAGGTGCCAGCGCTTTGGGTAGCTTCAAGCTGCCATCTTCATCCAGGTCATCTTCGGTGAGCGGATAGTTCGCGGCGCGAATGCCGAACTGCAGCGCCAAGTAGAGTGAGGTCGGCGTTTTACCACAGCGGGAAACCCCCACTAGAATAATATCGGCTTTGTCGTATTGGTGGGTGCGTGCTCCATCGTCGTTATCGAGTGCAAAGTGAACCGAGTGGATGCGATCCATATAAACGTCGTCGCTACCGATGGAGTGCGTTCTGCCGACGCTGTAGGAAGAGTGCGTTTCCAGCTCCTGCTCAAGGGGCTCTAGAAACGTCGAAAAAATATCGACCTTAAACCCTGACGCTTGGCGGATAACGTTACGAATCTGTTGATCCACAATCGTATCAATGATGATCGGTCTACAGCCGTCGCGTACGGCGGTCGATTCGATAATCTGTGCCAGTGCCTGTGCTTTTTCAACCGTATCAATATACGGTTTAGTCAGCATATTGATCTCCACATCACTGAACTGCGCTAAGAGACTGCGCCCTAAGCTTTCTGCGGTGATGCCGGTGCCATCCGAAATAAAGAAAGCTGTTCGTTTCATAACCTGATCCGCCAGTCTGCTATGTTCATAGATAAGCTATTGTGTGCTGTGCAAACGACGAGCACAACGCCTAGTCGATACTACATAAAACGCTAATTTCGTGTATTTGTTGTAAAAATCCTCCACTCCCTTCGCTGTTAGACCAATGGCGAATACGGTGCCGCAGTGCTAGGGTGACAACGTCTATTAGTGTCGTCCCAACGGGTCGTAACGAAGTCTAAAAGCGAGGGGGTTGCGTGGAAGAGTACATTCTGTGGTTCGATCAGCTAGGTATGGCAGACGTCGAACGCGTGGGTGGTAAAAACGCTTCGCTTGGCGAAATGATTTCCAATTTATCGGGTGTAGGCGTCACGGTGCCAGGCGGCTTCGCGACCACTGCTCACGCGTACCGCGAGTTTCTCTCTCACGAAGGTCTGAACGACCGCATTAACGACAAGCTTGCTCGTTTAGATGTCGATGATGTCAAAGCACTGGCTGAGGCAGGAAAAACGATTCGCCAGTGGATCATTGATACACCGCTGCCGCCTGGCTTTGAAGCCGCGCTTCGCGATGCCTACGAACAGCTCCAAACGCAACATCCAAGCCTCAAAGTAGCCGTGCGCAGCTCCGCTACGGCGGAAGACCTTCCCGATGCCTCCTTCGCTGGGCAGCAGGAAACCTTCTTGAATATTGAAGGTTTTGCCAATATCAAACATGCGGTGCATGAAGTGTTTGCCTCGCTGTTTAACGATCGCGCCATCTCCTACCGTGTGCATCGTGGCTACGCCCACGAGAATGTTGCGCTGTCAGCGGGCGTTCAAAAGATGGTGCGCTCTGAAACCGGCGCATCAGGCGTTATGTTTACCCTGGATACCGAATCTGGCTACCGTGATGCCGTTTTTGTCACGGCCTCTTGGGGGCTGGGTGAAACCGTGGTGCAAGGCGCGGTTAACCCGGATGAGTTCTACGTTCACAAATCCACGCTGGCCGCTGGCCGCCCGGCCGTTCTGCGCCGCACGTTAGGCTCTAAGCTGATTAAAATGGTGTATGGTCAAGATGCCAGCGCCGGTAAATCTGTTGAAACCGTTGACGTGCCTTTCAAAGACCGTGGCCGCTTCTGCATCAACGATGAGCAGGTGATGGATCTTGCTCGTCAAGCAGTGACCATTGAGCAACACTACCAGCGCCCGATGGATATTGAGTGGGCATTGGATGGCGACGACGGCAAGCTCTATATCGTTCAAGCGCGCCCTGAAACCGTCGTGTCACAGCAGGAGGGCGGTAAGCTTGAGCGCTTCCAACTGCGTGAGAAAGGGCGCACGCTGATTACTGGCCGTGCCATTGGCCAGCGTATCGGCCGCGGGGCAGTTAAGATTGTCCTCAGCCCAGGCGAGATGGACAAAATTCAAGAAGGCGACATCTTGGTCACCGACATGACGGACCCAGATTGGGAGCCCATCATGAAGCGCGCCTCGGCAATCGTGACTAACCGTGGTGGGCGTACCTGCCACGCGGCGATTATTGCACGGGAATTGGGCATTCCTGCGGTGGTTGGCTGTGGCGATGCGACCACGCAGCTACAAGAAGGCATTGACGTTACGGTTTCGTGTGCGGAAGGGGATACCGGCCACGTTTATGAAGGGTTGCTGGCCTTTGACTGCAACGTGTCCAGCGTTGACTCGATGCCAGAAATTCCGTTTAAAATCATGATGAATGTGGGCAACCCTGATCGTGCTTTCGGGTTCGCCAGCTTGCCCCATGCAGGCGTTGGCTTGGCGCGTCTTGAGTTCATCATCAATCGCATGATTGGTGTGCACCCGAAAGCGCTGCTTGAGTACGATACGCTGCCTGCTGATCTACAGCAGGTGATCGATCTCCGTACCGCTGGTTACGCTGACCCGGTGAGCTTTTACGTCGATAAATTAGTTGAAGGGATCTCTACGCTAGCGGCAGCTTTCCATCCACAGCGTGTGATTGTCCGTCTATCGGATTTCAAATCCAACGAATACGAAAACCTGATTGGCGGCAAACTCTATGAGCCGGGCGAAGAGAACCCGATGCTGGGCTTCCGTGGCGCGTCTCGCTATATTTCAGAATCTTTCCGCCCCTGCTTCGAGCTTGAGTGCCGTGCGCTGAAGCGTGTGCGCGAAGAGATGGGCTTTAAAAACGTCGAGATTATGGTGCCGTTTGTGCGCACCACAGACGAAGCTCGGGAAGTGGTCGATTTGCTCGCCGCCAACGGCTTGAAGCGCGGTGGTGACGAAAATCCCGACGGCTTGAAAGTCATTATGATGTGCGAGCTGCCGGCCAATGCGTTGCTGGCGGATGAGTTCCTTGAGTACTTTGACGGTTTCTCGATTGGCTCGAACGACTTGACTCAGCTAACGCTAGGTTTGGATCGAGACTCCGGCATCGTCGCGCACTTGTTTGACGAACGTAACCCCGCGGTGAAAAAGCTGCTGGCCATGGCTATTAAGGCCTGTAAAGAGAAAGGTAAGTACGTGGGGATCTGCGGCCAAGGCCCTTCGGACCACCCGGATCTTGCCAAGTGGTTGATGGAGCAGGGCATTGACTCCGTGTCACTCAACCCCGATGCAGTGCTGGAAACGTGGTTCATGTTGGCGGGGGAAACTATTGCTTAAGCCTCCTTCAGCTTGATTAGCGTGCTTGCTATTTTGCGCCCGGCCATTGTGCCGGGCGCAGTCGTTTTATAGGCTACGCTATTGCTTGAGCGCTCAAAAGGCGGTTACGCCTTGGTGATTCACGCCTGAGACACGGTTTAAGGAGAAAGGTTATGCTGCCAAAAAGGGCACTCTCACTCACGGGTTTACTGCTGGCGCCAATGGTGAGTTGGGGGTTTAGTTACGAAACACCCTCCATTACACCAGAAGTAGGGTCAGGCTTTGAGGAGAAGCCGGGATGGGCGGCAGACTCCTTCGCGGTGGCGGCGGCTAACCCGCTGGCTACCGACGCGGGCTATCAGGTGCTCAAGGCCGGGGGGAATGCCATTGATGCGGCGGTAGCCGTACAAATGGTATTAACTCTGGTGGAGCCGCAATCCAGTGGGATTGGTGGCGGCGCTTTTTTGATGCACTTTGATGGTGCTGATGTACAGGCCTATGATGGCCGTGAAACGGCGCCTGCCGCCGTAACCGGCGAGCTGTTTATGGAAGATGGCGAGCCTCTGCCTTTTATGGAAGCGGTCGCCAGCGGGTTGTCGGTGGGCGTGCCCGGTACCTTGCGTATGTTGGAACAGGCCCATGCTGAGCACGGCCAGTTGGCTTGGCAAGAGCTCTTTACTCCCGCGATTACACTGGCGGAAGAGGGGTTCGCGGTGAGCCAGCGGCTGCACACCAGCCTGGCTAATGACGAAGATCTGCGCGAAAACGACCTGGCTCAAGCGTTTTATTACTCCGCCGATGGAGAGCCCCTGGAAGTGGGCACCACACTAAAAAATCCTGCCTTAGCCGCTATTTTGCGTCGCATTGCAGAAGAGGGCAGCGCTGCCTTTTATGAAGGTGAGGTCGCGGAGGATCTTGTTGAGCAGGTGCAATCGCATCCGGTTCGACCCGGTAAAATCTCGCTTGATGACATCAGTGGTTACCAATCTCTTGAGCGTGAGCCGCTATGCACCCCCTGGCAGCAGTGGGAAGTGTGCGGGTTTCCTCCTCCCTCTTCTGGCCATCTAACGATCATGCAAATTCTCGGTATGCTGGACCAGCAACCGCTGTTGGAAGCGCCGCTGGAAAATGGCGTGACCAGTAGTGGCTGGCTGCATCAATTTCTAGAAGCCTCGCGGCTGGCGTTTGCTGACCGGGGCCGCTACATTGCTGACCCTGACTTTGTCGAGGCACCGGGCGGTGACTGGTCGCTCATGCTAGCGCCTGATTACCTTGGTAAACGCAGCGAGCTAATCGGTGAAGAGAGCATGGGTGAGAGCGCCGAACCGGGCAATCCAGGTGAATTGACCGTTAGCTTTGCCAGCCAGCCCGAGCAACCTGAGTATGGCACCAGCCATATCAGCATTGTGGATGCCGATGGCAATGCGATTGCGATGACGACCACCATTGAGCAAGCCTTTGGTTCGCGTATTCTGGCGGATGGCGGCACTGACCTGCCTGGCGGCTATTTATTGAATAACGAGCTGACGGATTTCTCTTTTGCTCCTGAGGTGGACGGGCAGCCGGTGGCTAACCGAGTGGAGCCTGGTAAGCGGCCACGCTCTAGTATGAGCCCCACCTTGGTATTTGATCAGGAAACCGGTGCGCTGGTGGCGAGCCTCGGCTCCCCTGGTGGCGCCGCGATCATCCACTATACTGCTCGAACACTGGCAGCGATGCGCGATTGGGGGTTGAACGCTCAGGAAGCGCTGAGTCTTCCCCATGCGATTACGTTGGGTGGTGATGTTTACTTAGAGGAGGGGCGCTTCCCTGAAGAGATCATCGAATCGCTGCGTGAGCGGGGTCACAACGTGAGCGAACGTGAGCTCACGAGCGGCCTTCAGGCGATTCGGCGATTGGAGGATGGCACACTGTTTGGTGGTGCCGACCCGCGTCGGGAAGGCGTCGTGATGGGTGAGTAAACGACGCCCCGACTGTTACTGACGTAACCAGTTGCGTAGCTTGACCAACAGAAGACCGCCGTCGCTTAGCGCACGGCGGTCTTCTGTTAAGGCGTGCAAGCGATCAGGATAATCGGTAATGATGGCATCAACGCCGAGGTCAATCAGCGCCGACATGCGCGCCCGATCGTTGACCGTCCAGGCATGAATCTCGTAACCGAAAAGCGCCGCCAGGCTCACCTCCTGGGCGCTAATACGGTTATGGCGAAGGCCTAACGCATCAAACTGGCGTCGATCTAAAGTGCCTGGAAGAATGAGCTGTGCTAGCAGAGTGACACGCAGCTCGGGGGCCTTTTGCTTAATGTAACGCACCAGGGCAGGTGACATGGTCGCCATACGCATATTCATCAGCGCGTTAGGAAAGCCGCAGGCCGTCACGGCTGTTAGTGCTTCTTGCTGGGTGGCCCAGCAGCGATAGCGTATGTCGCTTTCCTGCCCCAGTGCATCGATGACTGCTTGTGCCAGCCTCTCTTCTTGTCCCGGCAGGGCTTTCATATCGATCATCAGCGATGCGCGCCCGCGGACGGTGGCCAACGCTTCATCCAGCCCCGCTATGCGCTCCCCTTGAAAGGCGTCGCCAAACCAACTACCCACATCAAACTCGCTGAGTTCGCTACGGGTAAGGTCGCCAAATTCTCGAGGATCACTGGTGAGGCGGGCGAGCGTTCGGTCGTGATAGAGCATGACCTGATTATCGGCGCTCAGGCGAACATCCAGCTCTACGGCGTCAGCACCATCCTCCAGCGCTTGAGACACGGCAGCAAGGGTGTTTTCCGGTGCCACCATGGAGCTTCCGCGATGGGCGATGATGGCCACGTTATCGCGAATCTCAAAACTGTTAAGAATCCACCACGCCTGTAGCCCAGCGAGCAGCAGCACGCTAAGTTCAATCGCCCATGCCATGCGTCCAGGGTGCGCATCGTGGGAAGGCGGCGCAGGGCGTGGTTCATGATGGGCCAGCTGTAAATAGAGGCAGGCGGACAGCAGAGCGTTAGTAGCAATACCGAGGAAAGTGATGGTGAGCGTTACCAGCACATAGCCGGTTAAATAGGCCAGCATCGCTGGAATCAGCACTGCGTTGTGCTCTGGTAGCCACCACAATAAGGGCGTGACCACCGTGTCAAACAGCCATGTGGTAATAATGGGTAAGCTAATAATGATCAGTAGCAGGCTGAGCACAGCCACCCCAATAGAGCGGTGCCAGCCACGTGTTAAATAAACGCTTCGCTTGAGTGCTTGATACGGTGAGCAAGATTCCAGCGCCACAAGTGGCAGTGCCAGCAGCCAGCGCAGATACAGCCACGCTGCTAAGATCATCCAGATAACCACCAACGGTGTCGCGCAAGCTAAAAAGTACCACAGCACAGGAGGGCGAATGCGCTGTAGATAGTAAGGGTCGATACCGCTAAGCCATAGATCGTGTAACCAAGCGAGGGCCATCATAAAGGGGGCAAGCAGCAACAGGTGGGCACCGGCCTGAAGAATCACCAGTACCGTCAGAGCGGGAAGCCGTCGTGTGCTCAGCCAGAGTGCCTCGAACGCCAGCCGGTAGTGGTTGTCTTTTGACCGGACAGCCACTTGCAACATGCCAGCCTGCTGCCAGTAAATGAGTAAAAACGTAAAACCAAGGCCCACCAGCATGACCAATAACCCTAGTGGGCTAAAGAGCAGCGCTAAGAGTGCATCCGTGGTGACCACCGTGCGGTTTAGCTGTGCCAAAAAGCGTTGCGATACCCAGGCAACGGCCGGTACCAATAAGGCAGAGGCCAGTAGGGTAAACAGCAAGTGATAAGCTATGAGCGGACGGAGGTGATCTCGGAGAGTGCGAAGAAGAGCGTCGCCTAATTGAGTGAGCGGCTGCATAGTCACAAAAGTGTCAGAGTGAAGCATCAGGGTGGCACTAACTGCCACCCCTGACAAGCGGGATTAGGAGAGCTTTAAGGGCTGCTCGGCGATAATAATGCCGTTATTATCAGCATACAGCCACTGGCCAACTCTTAAAGTAACGCCCGCAAACGTTACGGCGATATCCCGCTGGCCTTCGCCGCGCTTTTCGCTTTTACGCGGGTGGCTGCCGAGTGCCTGTACGCCTAAAGGAAGCGTGGCCAAAATGTCGACATCTCTCACGCAACCGTACATCAATACGCCTGCCCAACCATTTTGCGCTGCCTGCTCTGCCAGCATATCGCCTAACATCGCGCAGCGATGAGAGCCGCCGGCATCCACAACCAGTACGGCACCTTCGCCAGGCTCCGCCACAGCCTGTTTGACCATTGAGTTATCTTCGAAGCACTTTACCGTGCGAATTGGGCCATAAAAGCTGTCGACACCGCCGAAGTTAGCAAAGAGGGGCTCTAGCACCTCTACGTCGGGGTAAGCGTCGCACAGATCGGGGGTGACCACTTGGGTTGTCGTTGTCATCGTTTACTCCTATGTTTTCGGCACTATGGTTCACAGCGTCATAAAAAACGCCCCAACCTCGAAAGGAAGGGGCGTTCTGTCATCGGCTCAGCGAGGGATTTCCCTGGCTGCGATGTTGCGAGCATCGGCGATGGGTCGGTGCCACTGGCGATTAAGCCTCTTGGGCTACCGGAATCACGTTCGAGGCGATTTTTTGATACTCCTCGATTTCGTGGAAGTTCATGTAACGATAGATCTCGCCTGCCATGGCGTCAAACTCACCCATGTAACGCTGATACTCATCAACGGTCGGCAAACGACCTTCTACAGCAGCAACCGCTGCTAGCTCTGCCGAGGCGAGGTAAACATTTGCACCATCGCCCAGACGGTTCGGGAAGTTACGTGTAGACGTGGACACCACGGTGCTTTTCGCTGCAACGCGTGCCTGGTTACCCATACACAGTGAACATCCCGGCATTTCCATGCGGGCGCCTGCACGGCCATAGATGCCGTAGTAACCCTCTTCGGTCAGCTGGTGCTGATCCATTTTGGTCGGTGGCGCAAGCCACAAGCGGGTTTTCAGGCTGCCCGCAGGCTGTTTTTCGAGCAATTTACCTGCCGCGCGGAAGTGACCAATGTTGGTCATGCACGAACCGATAAACACCTCGTCGATTTTCTCACCGGCAACATCAGACAGTAAGCGGGCGTCATCCGGGTCGTTCGGGGCGCAAAGAACCGGCTCTTTAATGTCAGAGAGGTCGATCTCGATGACTTCGGCGTACTCGGCGTCTTTATCAGCACGCATCAGGCTCGGATCAGCCAGCCATGCTTCCATACCTTCGATACGACGGCTGATGGTGCGCTCGTCACCGTAACCGTTGGCAATCATCCACTTCAGCAGCGTGATGTTGGATTTCAGGTACTCGGTCACGCTCTCTTCAGACAGCGTAATGGTACAGCCAGCGGCGCTACGCTCAGCGGACGCGTCGGAAAGCTCAAATGCCTGCTCAACGGTGAGGTCTTCCAGGCCTTCGATTTCCAGCACGCGACCAGAGAAGGCGTTTTTCTTGCCGGATTTCTCGACAGTCAGCAGACCTTGCTTAATCGCGTACAGCGGAATGGCGTGAACCAAATCGCGCAATGTGACGCCCGGCTGGCGCTTGCCTTTGAAGCGCACCAGAACGGATTCCGGCATGTCCAGCGGCATTACGCCCGTAGCAGCGGCGAAGGCCACCAGGCCAGAACCCGCAGGGAACGAAATACCCAGCGGGAAGCGGGTGTGGGAGTCACCGCCAGTACCTACGGTGTCCGGCAGCAGCATGCGGTTCAACCAGCTGTGGATGATGCCGTCGCCGGGGCGCAGCGAAACGCCGCCACGGTTCATGATGAAGTCCGGCAGGGTGTGGTGAGTGTCCACATCTACTGGCTTCGGATATGCCGCCGTGTGGCAGAACGACTGCATGACCAAGTCTGCCTGGAAACCTAGGCAAGCCAAGTCTTTCAGTTCGTCACGGGTCATCGGACCAGTGGTATCTTGCGAGCCCACAGTGGTCATCTTCGGCTCGCAATACATGCCGGGGCGTACGCCATCCATGCCGCAGGCCTTGCCGACCATCTTCTGCGCCAGGGTAAAGCCTTTGCCAGTATCGACAGGCTGGTCGGGCAGGCGGAATACGTCAGAAGGTGCTAAGCCCAGTGACTCGCGTGCTTTGCCGGTCAGGCCACGACCGATGATCAACGGAATACGGCCGCCGGCGCGCACTTCGTCAAGAATCAGCTGAGTTTTCAGTTCGAAAGTGCTCAACACTTCATCGGTGCCGTGCTTGCACACTTTGCCTTCGTAGGGATAAACGTCAATGACGTCGCCCATTTCCAGCTTGGAAACGTCCATTTCTACCGGCAGGGCACCGGAATCTTCCATGGTATTGAAGAAGATAGGCGCGATTTTACCGCCGAAACAGAAGCCGCCAGCGCGCTTGTTCGGGACGTAAGGAATGTCGTCACCAAAGAACCATAGCACGGAGTTAGTGGCTGACTTACGTGAAGAGCCGGTACCTACCACGTCACCTACGTAGGCAACCGGGAAGCCTTTGGCTTTGACGTCTTCGATCTGCTTGAGCGGGCCAGTGGTGCCTTGTACTTCAGGCTCAATGCCTTCGCGCTCGTTTTTGAGCATCGCGTTAGCATGCAGCGGAATGTCGGGGCGTGACCAAGCATCCGGAGCTGGAGAGAGATCGTCGGTATTGGTTTCGCCGGGCACCTTGAAAACGGTCAGGGTGATTTTCTCTTCCAGAGCTGGCTTGGAGAGGAACCACTCGGCATCTGCCCAGGATTGAATGACGTCTTTGGCGACGGCATTGCCTTTTTTGGCACGCTCTTCCACATCGTGGAAGGCATCAAACATTAGCAGGGTGTGCTTCAGCTGCTCGCCAGCTTCACGGGCCAGCTCTTCGTTATCCAGCAGCTCCACCATAGAGACGATGTTGTAACCGCCTTGCATGGTGCCTAGCAGTTTAACGGCGTGAATTTTATCAATTAATGGAGAGGTGGCTTCCCCTTTAGCAATCGCGGTCAAAAAGCCCGCTTTTACGTAGGCGGCCTCATCAACACCGGGCGGAACGCGGTTGGTGATCAGGTCAAGGATGAATTCCTCTTCACCCGCCGGGGGCGCTTTGAGCAGCTCAATTAAGGCGGCGACTTGCTCGGCGGTTAGGGGCTTAGGTGGGACGCCCTCTGCGGCGCGTTCCTCGACATGTTGGCGGTAAGCTTCAAGCACGTTGGGGCCCTCTCATCTTCTTAGTAGTGATGAATCAGTGGTGCCGAACGACTACTAGCACGGTGGGTGAGGCGTTCGGACACGTGACATACGCTTGACAAACAGCGTCTGGTGGATGAGCGGGATTCTACGGGAAACTGTCGACAATGTTAAGAAGCCAAGCTAAGTGCCTGCTTGTACTTTATGTTGAGGCGCTGATATTGAGCTCCTTTCTTGCGGCTTTTTTAGTTAATGTGCCCAAAATCTGAAAGTTTTTTACCAGCAGGGGTGTTTTGAGGTAAGCGCGGGTGTGATTATTGTGATGCCGCGTTACCATAGGCATACGATTAATTCGTTATTAAGTAACGTAGTGAAGTGGTTTAGGCGGTGTGTGGAGCGCCAAATAAGCTGAGCTTATATATTAGAAATATGCTATATGAGAATTGAGGCGCCATTAAATAAGTGGCCTTCGGATAGCTAGGGAACAAACGCCAACGGCGTTTATATGTTATACAATAGTGAGATAAACGCTCGGTAGCGGTATTATGTCTATACAACTAATGGCACTAAAAACAGCAGATCACTCCCTTTCAGCGGATGATTTGCTACCAGAAAGTCTGCATCAGTTTCTTGCCTGCCCAACGCCTGATGCGTGGTTGCAGTGGGCGCTTGCCAATCCTGAAACGCTGCTGATTGACCATGCGCAGTGTGAGAAGAAGGCGGCTTCCACCGCGATGAGCCTGCTTTACCGCTATGTCGATCAGCCGCTTTTATTAAGCAAAATGTCTCAGCTTGCCCGCGAAGAGCTGCTGCACTTTGAACAAGTGGTGGGCCTGATGGAAAAGCGTGGGGTGGCCTATCATCACCTCACTGCCTCGCGCTATGCCGAGGGGCTGCGCAAACATTTACGCAGTAACGATCCTGAGCGCTTAATCGATGTACTGATTATTGGCGCATTAATTGAGGCACGAAGCTGTGAGCGCTTTGCCCGCCTTATCCCTTACTTAGACGAAGAACTGGCGAAGTTCTACCGCACGCTGGTGAAGTCAGAAGGGCGCCATTTTGAAGATTATCTGCTGTTGGCGCGTCAACAGACCGCTGAGCCGATTGATGACCGTATTGCCTTCTTTGTCGCACGTGAAGCGGAGCTGATGACGACTCCGGATACGGCGTTTCGTTTCCATAGCGGCGTGCCCGCCTAAGCCGCTGCTAGTCAGGCAGGATGTGTATCATGCGCGATGCTCAACAGACAGACCAGCTGACCTTGTTTGGTCACTTCTCCTTAACCCAGGGGGAGGATGTACTCACTCATTTCAGTTACGACAAAGTTAAGGCCCTGTTGGTGTATCTTTTGTTGCATCGCCAGCCGGTCAATCGTGCGGCACTGGCTGAGCTGCTCTGGCCAGACCAGGGGCTTTCGTCAGGTCGTACCAACTTGCGCCACGCGTTGCACTGCCTGCGTCAGTCCATGGGTGATAACGCCGATCAGGTATTGAACGTATCGCGACAGACTATCGCCTTTCATTTACCTGCCCACTGGCAGGTAGATCTACATGACCTGCAGCAGTTGCTAGAAGGCCCCAAGGATTTAGAAACCCTTGAGGAGGTGATGTCATGCTACCAAGGCGATCTAATTGAAGAGTTGCAGTTGGCAAGTTGCAGCGAATTTCAGCGCTGGCTAGTGCAGGTGCGCAATGAGTGGCGTCAGCGGGTGATCCGGTTTGCCGAGCAAGTGCTTGAAGCTCACGACGAAACGCCAGACGACATGCTGGAAGGCCTGGTGAGCCGCTTTTCAGGCTATGGGCCTTTCCATGAACGTTTGGTGCGTCAACTGGCCGAAAAAAATCAAATGGCCGCTGCTCATGAGCAGTACAACAGCTATTTGCAGTTGCTCGCGCTGTCGGGCCAGCAGCCGGAGCCCAGTTTCTTACAGTTGGCCAGCTACTGGTCGGACGGCCACCACGACCCGCGAGCCATGTCGCCCCAGGGCGCTTTTTCTCGTGCACTGGCAGCCGATAGCAAGCCGCTGCGTGAAGATGAGATTGAGCTTCGCCAACTGTCGGTTATGGCGATTCGCTTACGTCTGAAAGGCGACTGGCAAGACCGGGCGGCAACTCGTAACTGTCTAGCGCTTCAGCTGGAACTATTGCGCTGGCTAGAGCAGCAGTGCCATCACTTAGGTGGCTTCTGGCTGCCAGGGGCCACCGGCGGTTTGGGACTGGCGGGTTTCGGCACCCACGGCCCTGCGCATCAGCTTGCCGAGCTGGTAGCGCTCTATGAACACTGCCGCCAAGCGCTGCCGCAGGAAACTCAGCGCCATTGGGGTGGGGAAGGGGAAGCGCCTTCGTTTGAGCTGGCGGCTGGGTTACATAGCGGCCGTGTGGTTTATCTGCCTGAACGTCAGTTGGCTGACCCGCTTGGCCAAGTCACCCAGGTCTCCCTTGAGCTAATGGGCGCTGCTGAAGGTAGTGAACTAGTGATTTCTCAAGAAGCCAGCCAGCACATGCCCCCGGCACTGGACCTGCAGCCGCGCTTGGTGTCGCGCTTGGTGGCAAGCGATGGTCGAGTGCGCTTGCGGGCGCTGGTGTTAGGCCAGAATGAAGGCGGCCGGGATGCGCTGCCGCCTAGTCTGGTCGGCCGCGAAACGTCACTGCGTACGCTGCGTGATGCGCTGGCAAGAGCGGGTATCGGCTTAAGGCAAAGTGTCTTGGTGCGGGGTGCCTCAGGCATGGGAAAATCGGCGCTGATGGTTGGTTTTCGTCAGCTTGAACTTAGCCGCGATGCCGCTATCTGTTGGCAGCCAACCACACGCTTGTCGGTGTTAGAGCCTTACGGGGTGGCCCGTTCTCTCTTGGCGTGGCATCTAGGCGCCACGCCTACTCAAGAAGCATTGCATGAGTTGCAGGCATCGTTGGGTGATACAGCGCTAGACGATGCTCGCCAACAGCTGTTGGAAGAGGCGCTGGGGGTTAGGGACGTTCAGGAAATTACTCAGCTTACCCAAAGCGGGGAAGCGGTAGAGTTGGTCGTGAAACTGCTGCACCGTCTGATCGACCAGCGCGCTGGCACCCAGACTCTCGTCTTGATGGTTGATGATCTACAGTGGTTGGACGAACCCTCCTTCAAAGTATTGGCCGGTTTACAAGCTCGTCTGCCCATCAATACGGCCTTCATGCTGGTGGCCAGTCATCACGGTCGTGAAGCGCTACCAGTGAAGCTGCATTGGGATCAGCAAATTACCCTCGGCAAGCTCGATGCGCTGCAGTCGTCTCGGCTGCTCTCCCAGCTATCGCGCCGTTATCGAATGCATTTGAGCCCTCGGCTGCGTAATCAGATTATTGAGCGATGCGACGGCGTGCCACTCTACATGCAGGAGATATGCCGTCGTCTGGATATGGACCGTCGCGAAGGGCGCAGCGTCCAGTTCGATGAGTTGCCCAAAGGGCTGCTTGGCCTGCTGGCCAGCCGTATCGATCAGCTGGAAGGGGATCGGGAAATTGCCCATATTGCGGCGGTGCTGGGCAAACGCTTCCGCCTCGACTTCCTGGCTGAATGCAGCGGCTGGGATAAAGCGCGGATTTCTCAAGCCGTAGAGCATATGCGCCTGCTGGAAATTATTGAGCCGGTTGATAAAGAGAGCGGCGAGCACGAGTACCAGTTTAGCCATCAGCTACTACAAGAAGCGGCTTATCTCTCCTGCCCCCGGGATGTAAGGGTCAAGCTGCACCAGCAGGTCGTTACGCTGATTGAAGAGCGTTTCCCTGTGTGGATCAGCCGCCATCCGGGGGATTTCGCCACCCATCTGCGCCGCAGCGGCCACTACGCTCGAGGCGCGCGCTATTTCGAACTGTCTGCCCGTGAAGCGCTGAAGGTGAGCGCGAACCGTACGGCGCTGCGGATGGCCGACTTCGGTTTGGCCAGTTTGCGCCACGTTGACCATGAAGTGGAACGTGAGGTCAGCCTACTTACCGTGCGTGGGCAGGCAGCGTTTGCGCTGGAAGGCCATGGCTCGCCCACTGCCCACGAAAGCTTTGTGCGCGCCCGGGAGCTGCTGCGTCAATCCGGTGGTGATTCGCCGGAAGACCCGGAAGATTTAGAACAAATTTTCCTAGTCAAGTGGGGGCTGTGGGTAGGCCGCAGCCAGCGCTACGCCCATGCCGATGCGTTTGCACTTGCCTCTACCTTGGCGGATATTGCCGAGCGTCTGGAAGACCCGCGCTATCGCCGTTTGGCCGACTATGCCCGGGCGCACTGTGAGTACTGGGCCGGACGAATTCAGCAGGCCCATGACCACCTGGATGAAATCGACCCGCTCAATGCGCAAATGATGATCGAGTGGCTGCCCTTCTCGGATCACCCGCAAGTGACAGCTGCCTGCTTCCAGGGCTGGGCACTCTGTTTACGTGGCGACTATCAGCGCGCCGAGCGTCACGTCTCGTCGGCCATCCGTCTTGCTGAGAAAATTGGTCACCCGGGAACGCTTGCCATGGCGTTAATGTTTGCCGCAGCGCTCTATCGCCAATTAGGGCATGTGCATCTTGCGGCACGCCATGCTGAGCGCGCGGCCGCCATGACGGGCACGCCGGACCTTCAGCTGTGGCAAATCTCCGCCCAAGGTGTGTTGGGTTGGCAGAGGGCCATGGCGGGGGATCACGCTGGTTTAGTCCAATTAAGAGATAGTCTGGACCAGATGGCTGAGCTGAATGGGCGAGATCGTTTCCAGCGCCCCGTCCTTTGGTACTCAGATGCCTGTATTGAACTTGGCGAGTTAAAGGCCGCCGAGGAGTATCTGGATCAGTGTTTGGTGATTGCCCGAGAGCGCACCACGCTCTTTTTGCCCGAGTTGGCGACTCAACTGGCCAGAGTGCGTGACTTGCTGGGGCACCCGGCCAGTGAAGTAAAGGCGCTTGCCGAAATGGCGATTGTGCAGTCACGGGAACACGGCAACCGCCATCAAGAGTTAGCGGCCTTGGAGCTTTGGCTTACGCGGATTTCACCCAATGATCAGCAGGCAAAAGAGGCGTTCCGTCGCCTGTTGAGCGAGGTTAGCCACAGCGATGCACCGGTGCTGGTGCGCTGGGTTAGCCTACTGGATCGCCGTTTGCCCCACTCGCTGAGTGTTGAAAACGAGGCTTAAACGTTCAGCGAGTGCTCTCTTCTAGCCACGACAGCGTGGCGAGCGCCTCATCGCGGTGCTCGCCACACACGGTGGGGTCATAATCGAACTGCCCGCACACCATCGGGCGCAGCGGGCTGCCAAACAGCATGCATAAGTTGTTGGCGTCGAGTTGAACGCAGCGCACCCCCGCCGGTTTGCCCTCGGGCATTCCGGGTATCGGCGATGTAATAGACGGAGCTATACAACAAGCGCCGCAGCCTGCTCGGCATGTGGCGCTGCTGTCACTGGTGATCAACTCGCTCATGGGCTCGCTTGTGCCGTCGCGCCTTTGTCGATTCCTTCAAAGGCGTAAACGTGAGTGGCGGTCCCCGTT